>NZ_JABXEM010000093.1:0-37268 GCF_013372595.1 Myxococcus sp. AM011 | reverse complement strand
CCACCGGACCGCGTCATCCCCCGCGACATGAACCCATAGCATTCGCCGTGCCGACGCCCGCACGGCGCTCGAAACCAATGAGTTCGCGGAGTTGCGCGGAGGGAGTGGGCCCTTGGGGCGAGGCCTCCGGTCGGAACCGGAAAAATCTCCGGGCCTCCAGGGAGGGCGGCCTAACGTGGGTGGCCGTCGTTTGATGAAGGGGAGGAATCGCTTTGCGCCTGCAAGTCGTCGCCACCGCCCTGCTTGCCCTCTGCGGGTGCTCACGCACCACGGAGGGGCCCACGCCCGTGGTGGAGCGAGCCGTCAACCCCCGGACTCGCGCCTCCACGCTGACCCAGCTCTGCAACGCGCAGGGCGGGCAGACGGGCTGGGGCCTGGAGGTGGAGGGCAAGCGCTTCACCCCCGTGCCCGGCGAGGCGCTCACGGACACGCCCACGGTGGAGCTGCCGGAAGTGACGCTACGGGGGCCGTCCACATACACGCTGTCGCGGAGCCAGGTCTTCTACGTGCGGCCGGAGCTGCTGCTCCTCAACGTGCCCACTAGCGACAGCACCCCCCCGGTGGAGCTGCTGCCAGGCACCTATGCGGTGGAGGTCGCCAATCCCCTGGGTGGCACCGCCACGCTGCGAGACGCGCTGACGGTGGTGCCGCCGCCCACGGTGACGCGGGTGGTGCCGCCGGCGGATGGGTACTCGGCCACGGGCGCCAATCCCATCGTCCTGGAGGGTCGCGACTTCCAGCCAGGCACATCCCCCATCATCCTCCTGCGCCGCGAGGGCATGGCCGACCAGCCCCTCTTCTTCGTCACCGTCGTCTCCGCGACGCGCATCGAGTCGGAGATTCCGCCGGGCACTCCCGAGGGCATCTACGACCTGGTGCTCACCCTGCCCGAGGGCTGTTCGGCCGTCGCGGCCGGTGGCATCGACCTCGTCTACCCCCACCTGGGCACCCTCACGCTGACGCCGAGGTCCGGGAGCGAGCTGAGCAACACCCCCATCCGGCTCTTCAATGCGCCCACGGGAGCGCAGCGCGGCTTCACGGACGTGCCGGAGCTGTTCGTGCTGGCGCCCTTGAAGACGGCGCCCACCCTGTCGCAGCGCATTCCCCTTCGCGCGGTGACGCGGGTGTCCGCCACGGAAGTCACCGCGGAGCTCCCCTCGTGCTCGGGCTTCGAGGAGCCGGGAGGTGACCCCAAGTGCCCCCAGGGCCTCGCCCTGGGCGGGCCCTATGCGCTCGAAGTCATCGACCCGAGCGGCGCGGTGGGCCTGGTGCCCGCGGCGGAGGGCTTCACCGTGGTGGCCGCGCCGACCGCGACGCTGACTTCCGAAAACGGGGCCCGCCCCGTGCCGTTGTCTGGAGCGCTCCTGCCATGAACGCACTCGTCCTCGTCGCGCTCACCGCGCTCGCCGCTTCCGGCTCGAAGTCCGCCGCCTCGAAGGAGGGGGTCGGTGGAGGCCGCGTCCTGCTGGCGCCGAAGGTGGGCTTCTTCAAGTCCACCGCGCCGCTGGGCGGCGACCTCTACCTGGGCCTGGAGCTGGGCTACGTCACGCCGCTCTTGAAGCGACGGCTCGCGGTGGTGCTGGAGGTGAACTACCACCGGCCGCAGGCGTCGGGCGTGCTCACCGACCCGCAGCTGGGCGGCTTCGGCGCGCCCCCTCCGGATGGGAGCTACACGCTCGCGGTGCGCGAGGTGGCCTTCCTGCTGTCGGCGGTATTCCGCTTCGAGCGGGCGCTGGGCTCGCTGACTCCGTACGTGGGCGGCGGGCCGGGCCTGTACCTGCACCGCGCCACGTCCGACCTCTTCGGCGCCACCGCGTCGGAGAGCGGCGGCGGACTGGGACTGCAGGCCCTGGCCGGACTGGAGCTTCCGCTGGGCCCGGGCGGTCTCTTCCTGGAGGCGCACTACCACCTGGCCCCGCTGGACTTCGTCACCACGGGCGACGTGAATGTCGGGGGCTTCCTCGCCGGAGGACTGGGCTACCGCCTGCGCCTGTGAGGCTCAGGCCCGGCCGACGGGCGGGCGCAGCACCCTCAGCACTTCCTGGGCGACCAAATCCCGCACCGCGGTCTTCAAGGAGTCGAGGAGCTGGTGGAGGGACTCGGTGCTGTCCCCGGGCGCTTCGATGACGCGCTCGTGGCTTCCGTCGAAGATGCGCATCCGGCCCGGCACCAGCGCGATGACCGGCTGCGTCGGGTGCCGCTTGCGCAAGAGCCCGAGGAACAGCGGGAAGTCCTCGTCCTGCCTGCGCAGGTCCACCACCACGAGCGCGGGCGGCGCGGTGGTGATGGAGGCGAGCGCGTCGTCGGTGTCGCCGGTGGCGGAGATGAGCAGGCTCTCGTCATCGACAGCGAGCACGCGGCGCAGCAGCTCGCGGGACGCGACATGGGGGCTGGCGATGAGGACGCGACGCATCTGCCGGGAAACCTAACCCTTCCAGACGGCGATGGCCGCACCAGAGAAGGCGACCACCGACCCCAGCACCCGGGCGAGCGTGGCGGGACGGTTCTCCACCATCGCATCCCAGACGAGGCTGGTGGCGAGCTGCGCGGCCATGAGCAGCAGGACGGACTCCACGGCGCCCACGCGGCCGATGGCCCAGGGCATGCCGACGACGATGACGACGCCACACAGGCCGGGCAGCAGGTGCCAGAAGGTGAAGCCGGAGAAGCGGCCTTGCGTGGACGCGGCCTCGGGCCACAGGCCGGGCACCGAGCGCGCCACGGCGTACACGGCGAAGGTGGCCACCGTCGCCACCACCATGTTCATCAGCACCGCGCCCAGCAGGCCCCACTGGCCGGCGAAGCGCTTGTTGAGACCACCCTGGGCGACGACCGCCAGCCCACACAGCAGGGGAACGAGCGAGACAAAACGCATGGGCGCGGGTGGGTATCCCGAACGCGGGGCCTCCTGCAAGGAGACATGCGCGGCCCCGACTTCCCTCTCGCCTTCTCATGAGGCTGGCGAAACGTGGATTGACCGGCTAGGTCCTCCAGACGACGTCCATGGCCGGCACCTGCGAGCTCCACTTCGACTGCGGCACGCTGGTGGCTCCCACGCTGCCGGAGGACGCGCGGCTGCTCGCCCTCTTCCAGAAGGACGGACGCACGGGGGTGTACCGCGCCCCGGCCTGGCACTACCGCGACGTGGTGCTGCGGCTGCGGGAGCTGGGCGTGGCGTACGCGGACCGGGCGAAGCGCTTCGAGCCGCTCGACGCGACGCTCACCGTGCCCATCCAGCCGTTTCCCCACCAGCGCGCGGCGCTGGAGGCGTGGACGCAGGCGGGGGGACGGGGCCTGGTGGAGCTGCCGACGGGCGCGGGCAAGACGCTGCTGGCGGTGCTGGCCATCGCCCACGTGAAGCGCCCCACCCTGGTGGTGGTGCCGACGCTGGACCTGATGACGCAGTGGCAGGGCGTGCTCTCGCGCCACTTCGCCCTGCCGGTGGGGATGCTGGGCGGAGGGGTGAATGACCGGCAGCCGTTGACGGTGACGACGTACGACTCGGCGGCGATGCAGACGGAGTTCCACGGCAACCGCTTCGGCCTGCTCGTCTGTGACGAGTGCCACCACCTTCCGGCCCCCAGCTACCGCTTCATCGCGGAGGGCTCGCTGGCGCCCTACCGGCTGGGCCTCACCGCGACGCTGGAGCGCACGGACGGCGGCGAGCGGGTGTGCGAGGAGCTGCTGGGTCCACGCGTGCACCGCACCGACATCCGCGAGCTTCAGGGCGAGTACCTGGCGCCCTACGAGGTGAAGCAGGTGGCGGTGCCGCTGACGGCGGACGAGAAGGCGCGCTACGACGAGGCGCGGGCGCTCTATCTCAACTTCGTGCGCAAGCTGGGCGTGCGGTTGTCGGCGCCGGACGGGTGGGCGCGCTTCCTGGCGCAGAGCCAGCGCAGCGACGAGGGCCGGGCCGCGTACCGTGGCTACCGCGAGCAGCGCCGCATCGCCCTCACCTCCAGCGGCAAGCAGGAGGTGCTGTGGCGCATCCTCCTGGAGCACCGCGAGGACCGAGTCCTCGTCTTCACCGACGACAACGAGACGGTGTACACGCTGGCGCGAAGGCTGCTCCTGCCCGCGCTCACGCACCACACGCCCGTGCCGGAGCGCAAGGCGCTGCTGGCGGCCTTCTCCTCCGGCGAGCTGCCCGTGCTGCTCACCTCGCGTGTGCTGAACGAGGGCGTCGACGTGCCCGAGGCGCGCGTGGGCGTGGTGCTCAGCGGCAGCGGGAGCGTGCGCGAACATGTGCAGCGGCTGGGGCGCATCCTGCGCAAGCGCCCGGGGAAGCGCGCGCTCCTGTACGAGGTGTGCTCCGCGCAGACGGCGGAGAGCGGCATCAGCGAGCGACGGCGCCAGCATGATGCCTACCAGGAGGAACCCTGAGGTGAGCGCGCTCTCGCATGAAGTGGGCTCCGCGCTGACGCCGAAGTGCGGCGGCGCCACCATGTCGCCCACCGAGAGGACCCCTGAGGTGTTGACGCCCGCGCGCCCCATCGTCGGCGATGGACTGTCACGCAGTGGCCTCACGCGAGGCCCGCTGTGCTGACACGCGAGCTGCTCGCCTTCCGCGTGAGCAAGGGCGTGCTGCGCCCGGTCTTCGTGAAGCGCGACGACGAGGCCCTGCTGTCACTCGCCTCGGACCTGCTGGCCACCGTGGAGTCGTCACGGGGCGAGACGTGCGACGACGTGGAGGAGATGCTGGGCCTGTCCGCCGGAGCCTTCGCGCGCCCCAAAATCGCGCGCGGGCTGGTGAAGCTGCTCGTGGACCGGCTCGTCTTCGAGGAGCCCGCGCCCGGTGCATCCGAAGCCCGCTGGGAGCGCTTCAAGACGGCCGCCCGGACCTTGCGCACGCTGACACCCGACACCTCCGTGGAGGGTTACGAGGCACGCCTGGAAGCAGCCCTGGGCGTGCCACTGACGGACGCGCGGGACGCGCTCTATGCGGACCTGCCCGGCAATCGGAAGCTGCTGGGCTGGGACGCGGAAGCGCCCACGGCGCAGGTGCTCCTGGACCGCTACAACCTCGCGCTGGCCCAGGGGCCACTGCTGTCGGCCCGGCGCCTGACGCTGCGGGCGCGCTCACCGGAACTGCTGCGCGTGCGCAAGGTGCTCCGGTGGCTGAAGTTCTGCCGCCTGGTCGCGGAGGTGCGGCGTGACGGCCCGGACTGGGAGCTGGAAGTGGAAGGGCCCGGGGCCATGCTGGCGATGCAGAAGAAGTACGGCCTGCAGCTCGCCTCGTTCCTGTCCGTCGTCCCGGTGCTGGAGCGCTGGGAGCTGAAGGCCACCGTGGAGCCCTCGCGACGACAGGCCACGCTCACGTTGAGCGACAAGGACCCGCTCGTCTCTCCCCTACCCGCCGCGTTGGGCCACGTGCCCGAAGAGGTCGCCTCGCTGTCGGCGAGCTTCGTGGATGACGCGTGGGAGCTGGACCTCACGCCCCTGCCCCGGCACGTGGGCGCCGCGAGCCTGTGCGTCCCGGACCTGACCTTCCGCCACCGCGCGTCGCGACACGAGGTCGCCCTGGAGCTGTTCCACCCCTGGCACGCGAGCGCACTGACCCGCAGGCTCGCGGAGCTGCGCACCCGGCCCGACGCGGGACTGCTGCTCGGAGTGGACCGCGCGCTGCTGTCGAAGGAGCCCGCCGAGCGAGAGACGCTGGAGGCCCACCCCCAGGTCGTCCTCTTCCACGGATTCCCCTCCGCGAAGAAGCTGCGCGAGCGACTGGGAAAGCTGGAGAGCGCGCGCGCCGGGACGTAGGCGCAGCGCCCGGGGTCAGCCGTTGCCCTTGGGGCGGAACTGCGCGGCCAGGACGCTCAAGAGGCGGATGGCGCCGCGGTCCAGTTGCTTCGCACGACGCAGCAGGCGGCGCAGCTCACCGGACTCGCCATACTCACTGGGAGGCTCCGCGGCCCACTTCACCTCGCCGGACGGCTTGAGACCCAGCGCTTCGTCCGCGGAGATGGAGAGCACCACGCACAGCCGACGGAAGGTCTGGATGCTCGGCAACATGTGGCCGCGCTCCAGTCGCCCATAGACTTCACTCGCGATACCGATGCGCTCCGCGACGTCGGCCTGCGTCAGATTCAGGCGGGTCCGGGCGAGTCGCGCAGCTCCTCCGAGGCGGGATGCGAGGGTCTTTTCCATGTTCGTTAACCTAACGGGTCTACCCATGTCGATATGACTTGAGAGGTTGGCATCCAAGAACTTCCCAGGTAGTCTTGAGGGAACCTGACCTGAGGCGTTCCCCTCAACCCGAGGACGTCGAAGCGATGACCGTGATGCCCGTGCTCACCTTCTTGTTCGTGGACGAAGACCCGCGCGCACTCGCCGCGCTGCGGCGACTCGCGAGGGACCTGCCAGGTGGGAAGCGCTACGCGCGCGACATGACCGAAGCGCTCGCGCTCGTGCGTGAAGAGGTGCCGCGCGTGGTGGTGAGCGGGGATCTGCTTCCGGATGGAGACGGGCTCGGTCTGCTGGAGCAGGTGCGCGCGCACCATCCCTGCACGGCCTGCGCGCTCCACGCGGTGCGGCCTCCGGCCCGGCCGTGTCCCCGGGGCATCACCTGGGTGGACCGCGCCGCGCCTCCGTCGGAAGTGTACGCGCTGTTGCGCGCCCTGGGCGCGAACCCCGGGAAGTGCTCCGCCTGAGCCGTGGGCGCCCTCCGTGCGGCGCGCCCCGCCCTCCCGCGTTAAGGTGGCCGCGCCGCCATGAAGCTCTACGCCATCAGTGACTTGCACCTGCGCCACGCCGACAACCGGCAGGCCCTGCAGACCCTCCCCTTCTTCCCGGATGACTGGCTCATCGTCGCGGGCGACGTGGGCGAGAGCCTCTCCGAGATGGACTTCATGCTGCGCACGCTGACGGCGCGCTTCCGGCAGGTCCTCTGGGTACCGGGCAACCACGAATTGTGGACCATGCCCTCCGAGCAGCCGCAGCTGAAGGGCGACGCGCGCTACCAGCGGTTGGTGGCGCTGTGCCGCAGCCACGGCGCGCTCACGCCCGAGGACCCGTACCCGCGCTGGCCCGGCGAGGGCCCTCACCGCGTCCTCGTCCCCATGTTCCTGGGCTACGACTACTCGTTCCGCCCGGACCACGTGCCAGAGGACAAGGCGCTGGAGTGGGCGTGGGAGGATGACCTGCTGTGCACCGACGAGGTGCTGCTGCACCCGGAGCCCTACTCCAGCCGCTCCGCCTGGTGCGCCGCGCGCGTGGAGGCGACTCAAGCCCGGCTCGAGGCGCTGCCCGCGGGCTGCGCCACGGTGCTCATCAACCACTACCCGCTGCGCTACGAGCACGTGCGCCTGCCGCGCATCCCCCGCTTCTCCATCTGGTGCGGGACGAAGCGCACCGAGGACTGGCACGCGCGCTACCGGGCCGAAGTCGTCGTCACCGGCCACCTCCACATTCCGCTGACGCAGTGGCGGGACGGCGTGCGCTTCGAGGAGGTGTCGCTCGGCTACCCGCAGCAGTGGAAGCACCGGGGCGGAATCGAGCGGTGCCTGCGCGAAATCCTGCCGGGCCCCGCTGTCCGCCCGCTCTGAGGAAGCCCCACCCCCGCACATGACAAAGCCCCGGACGTCCGTGAGGAAACGGACGACCGGGGCCTGGGCCGGCGCGACCCGAAGGCCGCGCCGGTGACGTCAGGTGCTTACTTGTGCGACGCGATGAACGCGATGCCTTCGTAGCCGCCCTTCGCGCCGAAGACCTCGATGTAGTACTTGCCGGCCGGCACGTTGATGAGGTTGCACACCTCGGACTGGTGCTCCTTCACGCTGCGGCAGTCGTAGTCGAACTTCGACGGCGCCGACGCCAGCTTGACGTAGATGTCCGGGTTGCCCTCACCCTCGCCCGTCTGGATGTAGAGGCTGTTGATGCCGGTGCCGGGCTTGCGCTCCGGAACCTGGATGGTGAACACGCGCGAGGAACCCGCCGCGCCAGAGAGGTTCTTCACGGCCACGCCGCTCTGCACGGGCACGAAGCCACCCTTCCAGGTGACGGTCAGCGTCACGCCCGTGTAGGGGCTGAAGCCGTTGAGCATCACGTACCACTTGCCGTGGTTCGGCGTGGGGAACGGGCAGCTCTCCGCGTTGCCCGAGCGGTACGGACGGCAGTCGTACAGGCTCGTCGTCGGAGCATTGCCGAACCGGACGTACATGTCCGCGTCGCCCGTGCCACCGGCGATGGAGACGTTCAGGTCATACGCGCCTTCCGGCAGGTCGAACTCCCAGTACTTCTTCTCGCCGCGGCCACCGGAGATGTCCGAGATGGGGACATCCTTCTCGATGGGGTCCGAGTCGATGATGATGGGCACGCCGACGCCCGTCGCCTTCCAGGCGTTGCTCACGGACTCAATCTCGGCGGCGGTGTAGCCGAGCTGCGCGGCGGCCTGCTCGGTGGCGAGCTTGGCGGCCTCGAAGCCGGAGCCGGCCATCAGGATGTCGCGGTTGGCGCGGTAGAAGATCTGCCCGGCCTTCTCGATGCCGATGCCAGCGACCACGGTGGTGGTCTTGGCGCGCGGGTGCGTGCCACCCTGCGAGAGCAGGTAGAACGCCAGGTTGGAGATACCCGAGCTGTAGTGCACGTCCACGCCGGAGGAGTAGTCCGGGTAGTAGTCGAGCGAGTCGCCGTCCTGCGTGGGGTTCGCCATGTAGCGCAGGGCGTCGTTCGGGATGGACGGGGTCCAGATGTCGTCGCCCACCAGCCACGTACGGGCGCTGACGACGTTGCCGTCGCCGAACCACTCGCACACCGCGCCGAAGATGTCCGACATGGACTCGTTCAGGCCGCCGGACTCACCGGAGTAGGTGAGGTTGGACTCGTTCTCCGTCACGGCGTGCGTCAGCTCGTGCGCCGTCACGTCCAGCGAGTTCGCCAGGTTGCTGGCGTTCACGCCGTCGCCATCGCCGTACACCATCTGGACACCGTCCCAGAAGGCGTTCACGTAGGCGACGCGGTGGTGCACGGTGCTGATGAGGATGCCACCGGTGTTGTTGATGGAGTCGCGACCGTACAGCTCCTGGTAGCAGTCGTAGACGGTGCCCAGGTGGTCGTAGTTGGTGTTGACGACCGGGTCGGCGTGCTCGGGCTGACCCTCGGTGCGAACCACCACGCCCGGCAGGGTCGTGGTGTTGTTGCCGTTGTGCATGCGGCGGTTGAGCGCCGTGTGGATCTGCGGCAGGCGGGCAATCACATCGCCGTTCTTCGCGTTCACGATGACGAAGTCGCGAATCGGGGTGCCGTCGCGCTTCTCACCCGTCTGGGTGAGCTTGTACGACAGGATGAGCTGGTCGGAGTCGCGCCAGTAGACGAGCTCGCTCTCCTCCTGGATGACCAGACCCTCGTGCGTCTCGCGGTCGGCCTGGAGGGACGCCTTCGCCACCGACACATCGACGCCGGCCTTGGCCTCGGCCTTCAGGTCGCTGCGGGTGTTGGTGTTCGCCGCGTAGACCTCACCATTGCGGGCGTGGATGCGCAGCTCGCCGCCCAGCACGGGGATGTTGTTGACCCGGACGCCATAGCGGAAGTGGCTGTCGCCCTGGGGGTCCGTGTACGCCTTCTTCAGGAACAGGTCGCCCGTGTTCAGGTGGAACAGGGGAGCCACGGCCGCCACCGCGGGGGCCAGCTCGGCCTCACGCATGGACGCCGCGCCCGCGGGCGAAATCACCAGCTGGCCCAGCTTGCCCGTGATGAACGTCGGGATGCCGGAGGCATCCTTGTCAAGGATCTTCGTCCCAGCGGACTCCAGGGCCGCGGTCTTGCTCGCGGTTTCCTGGGGCTTCGCCTCGGGAGCAGGGGTGGACTCGTTGCAACCAACAAGGAAGGACAGCGCCGCAACACCAAGTGCACCGCGCACTCGCTGATTCACCATTGTAATCCTCCTAAGCGGAAAGATTAGAAAGCACAGTGCCACGGGAGGGTTACGTATTTCAAGGTTGCGCGATAATTTTACTAAGTAGCCTATTCTCAAATTCCGAGTTTAGGGTAAATTACTCAGATATTTCATGCACTTATGGGTGCCCTACCCGGTACTTTTGAAGAACCGTGCGACGTAGTGGGTAACCCCAGCCCCCTCAGTATTTCCCGAAAAAGTCGTGACCGAAGACAGCCAGCCGGGGTCCGCGCGCGAGGCCCGGCGGCATTTTTCGCCGCATTTTCGACAGGAATTGAGGGTGGGAGGGATTCCGGCGTCCGAGTGGCGCGGCCATGTGTTTTCAGGCTCGCGCTCTACCTCTGAGCTATCCCCCGGAAAGACAGTCGGGAGAGCTGGATTCGAACCAGCGACATCAAGCGCCCAGGGCGTGTAGGACCGCACCGGCCGGACGCCGGAATCTCTTTCGAAGACGCGTGCCGCGCGCGGCGCCTGACAGGGATATCCACGAGCGCTCGCCGTGTCCCTTTGCGGATGAGGTGCGGTGCGCGAGGCTCTCCCGCAGGGAGGAAGGGACATGCGCGCACTTCAGTTGCAGCGACTGGAAGGACCCGAGGGCCTCACGCTGGTGGAGGTTCCGGAGCCCGACGCAGCGGACTCGGTGCTCATCGACGTGGTGGCCGCGGGGGTGAGCTTTCCGGACCTGCTGCTCACTCGAGGGCAGTACCAGATGAAGCCGCCGGTGCCCTTCGTACCGGGCGTGGAGGTGGCGGGCGTGGTGCGCTCGGCGCCCGCGAGCGCCGCGGTGAAGCCGGGCGACCGGGTGATGGCGTTCAGCTTCGGCCTGGGAGGGTTCGCGGAAGTCGCCGCGATTTCGCCGGACATGGTGTTCCGCATCCCCGCGCGGTGGAGCTTCGAGGCGGCGGCGGGCGTGGTGATGAACTACCACACGGCGCACTTCGCGCTGCACCGGCGCGGGCGCTTGAAGTCCGGCGAGACGGTGCTGGTGCACGGCGCGGCGGGTGGCGTGGGTACGGCGTCCGTGCAGGTGGCGCGCGGCGCGGGGGCGCGGGTGCTCGCGGTGGTGAGTGACGAGCGAAAGGCGGAGGTGGCCCGCAAGGCAGGGGCGCACGAGGTGCTGCTGTCGAGCGGGGACTGGCTCTCGCAGGTGAAGGAGAAGACAGGCGGCCTGGGCGTCAACGTGGTGTTGGACCCGGTGGGTGGCGACATCTTCGACAAGAGCCTCAAGGCGCTGGCGCCGGAGGGACGGCTGCTGGTGGTGGGCTTCGCGGGAGGCCGCATCCCCGAGGTCGCGGTGAACCGCTTGCTCCTGCGCAACATCGACGTCGTGGGCGTGGCGTGGGGCGGCTTCCTCCTCCATGAGCCGTCGCTGACGGCGACCATCGCCAAGGACCTGGAGGCGATGGCGGACCAGGGACTCCTCGAGCCGGTGGTGGGCAGCGTCTTCCCGCTGGAGCAGGGCGCGCAGGCCCTGCGGGAGCTGGAGAGCCGACGCGCCACGGGCAAGGTGGTGCTGCGCATGCGAGCGGGCTGAGGGCGCCTGGGTGGGCGACGGGCGGACACCGCTCGCCCACCGAGCATGCGGCCCGTCATTGCGCCGCGCCGGCTCGCTGCCGCCGTCGGGCGTCGTCCGCAAGTTGCGGACAGGAGGTATCAGCACCATGGCGGACGACCCCATCATCGACCGACAGCACCAGCGCGAGCGCGAGCAGGAGCGCCAGCGGCTGCGGGAGCAGGAAGAGAAGGACCTGGAGGTGGAGGCGCGGCGAGGCGCTCGTCCCCTGGAGGGCTACGCGGGAGGGCACACCACCTGGGCCAGCGCCCAGGATGACGCGGCGGCCTCCGTCGTCCACGCCCACGACGCGGAGGAGTCCTGGGAGGCCAGCCAGCGACAAGCCCGCCTGGAGCCCGAGCCCGTGGGCCGCGCCGTCGAGGAGGAGGAAGACGAGGCTCCACCCGAGCGCGACTGAGTCGGGGGGCACCGGTTAACGTCCGCGCCGTGCCTTCGCCTTCGCTTCCCGCTCCCACCGTGCTGCAGCCCGATGAGGCGCGGCGATATCTCGTCGGACAACTGGGACTCGCGCGCCCCCTGTCTGTTCCCGGGGCGCGCGGAGTTCGCTCGCTCCTCAAGTCGCTGCGCTGCATCCAGTTGGACCCGTTGGATGTCATCGGCACCAACGCGGACCTGGTGGCGCTGGCGCGCGTGGAGGGAATCACGCGCGGCGACGTGTACCGCCACCTGCTGCCGGGACACGCGTTCGAGCACTTCGCCAAGGAGCGCTGCCTGCTGCCCGCGAGCGCCTTCCCGTACTACCGCGAGCGCGCGGCCCAGGCGCCCTGGTGGCGGCTGGAGGAGCGGCTCAAGCGCATCCCCGAGCCGGTGTTGCACGCCGTGCTGGACGAGGTGACGCAGCGAGGCCCGTCGTCCTCTCGCGAGCTGAAGGACCATGGCGCGGTGGTGCCCATCGACTGGAGCGGATGGAAGGGCACCGCGCGCGCCACCGCCATGGCGCTGGAGGTCCTCTGGACGCGCTGCCAGGTGGTGGTGTGCGGACGCGGCCCTGGCGGCAAGGTGTACGACGTCCCCGGACGCGCCCTGCCGAAGATGGCCGAGGCCCGGGTGAAGAGCGCCTTCGAGCGCTGGGCCCTGGGCGAGCGCGTGGAGGCCGCGGGCCTCTTGAGCCGCGCGAGCGGACCGCACTGGTCCATGCTGTCCGACGTGCGCACCTCCGCGCTGCCCGACACGCTGGTCTCCGAGGGCGGGCTCGAGGAAGTCACCGTGCCGGGCTCACCCCGTCGATATCTGGCGCCCTCGGGCTTCCGGGAGCGCGAGTTCCCGGAGCCGGACGCGAGGATGCGCATCCTCGGGCCCCTGGACCCGGTGCTGTGGGACCGGGGGCTGGTGAGCGTCGCGTTCGGCTTCGACTACATCTGGGAGGTCTACAAGCCCGCCGCGCAGCGCCAGTGGGGCTGGTACGTGTGCCCGCTGCTCCACCGGGGTCAGCTCGTGGGACGGCTGGAGGCCCGCGTGCGCGAGGGCGTGCTCCAGGTGGACAACCTCTGGCGCGAGAAGGGCGTGAAGCTGGACGACGCGGCGGTGGACGAGGCGCTCGCGCGGCACGCGGTGGCCTGTGGCGCCCAGGCCGTTCGTCGGCCCCGGGCGCGCGTCGCGTCCTGAGACGCGCGGCTCCGGCTCATCAGGGAGGAGGCTTGGGCAGCTCGCGCTCCAGGGCGTCCGCCGCGCCCGCGTCTCGCAGCACGCCGAAGCGCTGACGGGAGGACGCGAGGAGCTGTCCGGCGTAGACGGTGTCCGACAGGGCGCCCACGAAGTCGCCGTGCTCCGCGAGGGTGCGCGCCCGCTCGTCCATCAGGTGGGCGAGGATGCGCGCCTGCTCCGCGTGTGCGAAGAGCCGCACGACGGAGCGCGCGTCGAACACCGTCAGCGTGTCCAGCTCCATGCCGAGCGTCGTGAGACAGGCCTCGCGCAGGCTCTGGAGACTGGCCTCCAGGGAGCGCTCCGCCCGGTTGCGAGCGAGGTCCGGGGCCAGCCGACCGAGCTCGCGAAGGGCCTGGATGACGAAGACCTGACGCAGATGGGGCATGCGGGGGAGAACTACACCCCGGGCCGGAGGAATCATCCAGTCCCCCTGTCCTCCTTTCCCGCGCGCCGGCCCGAGTCGCCTCCCCTGCCACAACGCATGGTGGACCGCTTCCCGGCAGCCGCGTCACACTCCGTGAAATGCACCGTTTCCGATGGGTCTTCCTCGTCCTGCTCCAGTCGCTCGTCGCCCAGGCCACCGAGTACCGCGTCGGCCCTGGCCAGCCCCTCGCCAGCATTGGCGCCGTGCCCTGGGAGTCGCTCAAGCCCGGTGACACCGTGTTCATCCACGCGCGCCCGACGCCCTATGCGGAGAAGTGGGTGCTGGGGGTGCGCGGCACGGCCTCCGCGCCCATCACCGTGCGCGGCGTGCGCGACGCGGCGGGCAACCTGCCGGTCATCGTCGGGGAGAACGCGACGACGCGCTCGCAGCTCAACTTCTGGAGTGAGCAGCGCGGCATCCTGAAGATTGGCGGCTCCAACACGCCCGCCGACACGATGCCCGCCTACCTGGTGGTGGAGGACCTGCACCTGCGCCGCGCCCGAGGAGCCTTCACCGGGCGCAGCGGGGCCTCCACCTACACCACCAACGCCGCCGCCATCTTCATCGAGAAGGGCGAGCACCTCACCATTCGCGGCTGCGTCCTGGAGGACAGCGGCAACGGCCTGTTCGTCGCCAACGAGACGTCGGACCTGCTCGTCGAGCGCAATCACATCCTCGGCAACGGCAACAACGGCAGCATCCTGGAGCACAACGCATACACCGAGGCGCTGGGCATCACCTACCAGTTCAACCGCTTCGGGCCGCTGTGCACCGGGTGTCTGGGAAACAACCTGAAGGACCGGTCCGCCGGCACCGTCATCCGCTACAACTGGATTGAGGGCGGTAACCGGCAACTGGACCTCGTCGAGTCGGACAGCGTGACTGTCCGCGCGGCGGCGTCCTACTCGCGCACCTTCGTCTACGGCAACGTGCTGCTGGAGCCCGAGAACGCCGGTAACCGGCAAATCGTCCACTTCGGCGGGGACAACGGGACGACGTCCACGTACCGCTCCCAGCTCTACTTCTTCCACAACACCGTCGTCTCCTCGCGCACGGACCGCACCACGCTGCTGCGGCTGTCCTCGAATGCCCAGACGGCCCACGTCACCAGCAACGTCGTCCTGGTGGCCGCGGCGGGAGGCAATACGTTGTCACTCACGGACGAGCTTGGCACGTTGCGGCATGGCGGCAACTGGTACAAGCCGGGCTATGTGTCCACCTTCGCCGGAGTCCCGGTCTCCGTCGTGGACACCGGCGGTAACCTGACTGGCACCACGCCCGGCTTCGTGGACCTCGCGGGCCAGGACTTCCACCTGGCCCAGGGCTCGCCCCTGCGTGGGACCGCCGTGGCGGCGCCCTCCGAGGCCGCGGCCCTCCCAGTGGACTGGCAGTACGTGAAGCACGTCTCCGCCGAGGCACGCACCGTAACCACTCCGGGCCATATCGGCGCTTATGGGGATTCGTCCGGTCCGGTTACCGAGACGCCAGACGCGGGTCCTGGCACTCCAGACGCGGGCCCCGGCACTCCAGACTCGGGCCCTGGCACCCCGGACGCGGGGGTTCCTGACTCCGGCCCTGGGACGGATGGGCCGGGGAAGTCCGACGATGACGGTGGCTGCGGAGCGACGGGCGGTGGCTTCGCGGGTCCTCTCGGGCTGCTGACCCTGGCGGCCTTCGCGCTTCGTCGGAAGTGGGCGCGGGCCTGAGCCACCACGGCGAGGCGCCGAGGGCCTCTGTACGAGAGGCCGGAGAGGCTGCGAGACTCCACCCTGGTGGTTGACTCCTCTCCCCTCACCTCGGCTCTTCCAGCGAAGCCTGTCCGCCGCGTCGCCAGCCGACGCGAGCAAGGCGTCGTCTTCGCGGTGTCCTTCCTGTTCCTGCTCGCCCTGGAGGCGCTGTTCCGCCGGTTCACGCCGGACGGGCTGCGCTTCCAGGCGTGGAACTCCGAGCGGATGATGCAGACGCTGTCGCTCCGGGAGCTGCGTGAGGAGCCGGTGCGCTCGCTCTGGTACCTGCACATCCAGCCTCCCCTGCTGGACGTGTTCCGCGCCGTGCTCGCCTGGGTCCACGGCGCGCTCGACAGCGCGGCGCTGGTGGACGCCGTGGACCGGTGGACCTATGTCGCGTGGGCGCTCGTGTTCGCGGCGACGGTGACGCTCGTCTTCACCTGGGTGTATCGGCTGGCGGGCAGGCCGGCTGCGATTGTCGGCGCGGGGGTGACGGCGCTGCACCCGGGGGCCCTCGCCTTCGCCACGTTGCTGGACAGCACCGCGGCCAGCGCGCTCGCCTTCCTGTGGTTCTGCTTCGAGCTGTGGAAACTGAAACGGGAGGGCGGCTCCATCGCCCGGCTCGCCGCCGCGTCGCTCGTCCTCTTCTTCGTGCGCTCCATCTTCCAGTGGCCCTTCTTCCTGCTCGTGGCCCTGTGCCTCGTGCTGAGGAGCGTCCCCCTGAGACGCGTGGGGCGGTACCTCGCGGTGGTGACGCTGTTCGCGGGGCCCTACGTCGCCAAGCAGCTCGCGCTGTTCGGCACGTCGATGACGTCCACCTTCGACGGACTCAACCTCTGTCGAGCCATCGGCCAGGGAGAGCCAGACCTCGGCGGCGTGCGCCTGCCTCCGCATGTGCTGCCCGCCTCCCTGCCCTCTCCTTCGAGCGCCGCCGTGCTGCGCCAGGACGAGAAGCTGGGGGGTTACTACAACTACAACCACCTGGATGCCCTGCGCTACTCGGTGGGCTTGAAGTACGTGTGTCGTCGGGCGCTGCTCGAACAACCCCTCTCCGTGACGCTGGCCTCCTTCGCGGAGAATGCCTCGCTGTATGGAGAGCCCTCCAGTCGCTACCAGCCCCATGTCCTGGTGGATCGGCTGCCGTGGCGCGAGCCGCTCGACTTCGTCTTCTCCTCGCCCATGCTCTGGCTGCTGCTGCTCGTCACCGGGGTGCCGGCCTTGAAGAGACTCGAGGACCGGGCAGCGTGGCTCCGTGTGGCCGGGCTGGTGCTTCCCGTGTTGTTCGTCGTCGTGGTGAGCATCCTGTTCGAGAAGGGCGAGAACATGCGGTTCAAGTACTTCATCGAGCCGGTGCTCCTCGTCTTCCTCTGCGTAGAGGGTTCTCGACTCGCCGCGCGGGTCCTCGCACGGTTCTCGACAGACGCCGTGCCGGTGAAGCCCCACGACAGCTCCGTGGTCCGTTGACGCTCGCGCCTCTGCTACGATGAGCGGCGGAACATGAAGGACCTGGACGCCATCCTCCGCGCTCGCGCGCACTCGCGAGGCCCCTGGGTACTGGCCACGGTGGTCGCCGTGTCCGGTTCGTCGTACCGCAAGCCCGGCGCCCGGATGTTGATGGGCGAGGACGGCTGGCTCGCGGGCGGCGTGAGCGGCGGATGCCTGGAGGCCGACATCGTCCGCAAGGCGTTCTTCTGGACGAGCACCGGGCCGCGCGTGCTGCGCTACGACTCGACGGGCGAAGGCGCCGAGGACGAAGGAAGCTTCTCCTTCGCGCTCGGCTGCAATGGAGTCGTGGACGTCCTGCTGGAGCGCTGCGAGCCGGGCCCCGTGGATGCACTCGCGTTCGCGGCCGAGGCCCGGAACCTGGGACGCCGCGCGGTGGTGGCCACCGTGTATCAGGGGCCGACCCACGCCGTGGGTGCTCGACTGCTGCTGCGCGATGACGGGCTGGAGGCCGGGCACATCGCGGGCCCCCTGGGTGACGCTGTTCGCGAGGCCGCCCTCGAAGCGCTGGAAGTGGGCCGCACCTGGAGCGGGCCGTGCGGCGGGGCCGATGTGCTGGTGGAGGTGGTGGAGCCGCCTCATTCGCTGGTGCTCTTCGGAAGCGGCTTCGATGTGGCCCCTGTGGTGACCCAGGCCGCGGGGCTGGGATGGCGGGTGACAGTCGTCGCCGACCGCCCCACGGAGACACTGCGGCGTCGCTTCCCCCTGGCGCACGCGGTGGTGTCCGCGAAGGCGCGCGATGCCGCGGCGACCGTGCCGCTGTCTCCCCGGACGCTGGCGGTGTTGATGACGCACAGCCTGCCCCAGGACCAGGAGCTGCTGGCGGGCCTGCTGCCACGCGCCTTTCGCTACCTGGGTGTGCTGGGGCCTCGCTCTCGCACGGACAGGCTGCTCGCCGCGCTCCCCTCCACGCCCGGCGCGGCGATGCAGGAGAAGCTCCACGCGCCAGTCGGCTTGGACCTGGGCGCGGAGGGGGCGGAGGAGATTGCCCTCTCCATCGTCGCCGAGCTTCAGGCCGTCGTCGCCGACCGCGAAGGCGGGAAGCTGCGCGAACGACAGGCCCCCATCCACACGGCGGCGACGCCTCCCGTGCGGAAGCTCGCGTGACGGGAGATTCGAAACCGGGCGCTCCCGTCCCAGCGGGCGCGGACAGGCACGAGGAGCAATCGCATCCACGGACACGCCTCTCGTCGGCCGCCGTTACTCCACCACGCACGACCGAGCGCGAGCAGCAGTCGCCGCCACGGACAAGCCTCGACTCAGCCGCCGCGGGCACTGAGAGCGAACAACGGGCAGCGCTTGACGCCCATGACGCGGCCTCCCGCTCGGACGACTGTGTAACCGGACAAGGCGCTCCAGATGTGGGCGACCCCGCCCTCACTCGCACGACGGGGGATGAGGTGTTGCTGGCGGCAGGCGATTCCTCTCGCCTCGGGCATCCCAAGCAGCTCATCGGCCACACTCGCACGACGGTGGGTGTGGTGTTGCTGGCGGCGGGCGGCTCCTCTCGCCTCGGGCATCCCAAGCAGCTCGTCGTCCACGAAGGAAAGACGCTGATTCGTCGCGCCGCGGAGGCAGGCCTGTCCCTCGGTGGGCCCGTGGTCGTCGTCCTGGGTGCTCACCGGGAGGCCATCGCCTCGGAGCTGAGCGGACTCCCCGTTCGACTCGTGGTGCATCCCGACTGGGCGCTCGGGCCGGGCGGCTCACTGACGGCGGGACTCGCTGCGCTGCTCTCGGCACCCGAGGCCCTCACGCCCGCCGTGGACGCCGTGCTCGTCATGCTGTGCGATCAACTCCGCGTCGGCGCCGCTCACCTGAAAGCACTCGTGGCCACGTGGCGCGACACCGGTGCTCCCGTCGTCGCCTCCGAGTACGACGGAACGCGCGGAGTGCCTGCCCTGTTCGCTCGCTCCGTGTTCGACGAACTGGCGTCACTCTCCCCCGAGCAGGGGGCGCGCGGTGTGATTGCCCATCAGCCCTCGCGCGTCGTCACCGTCCCACTTCCAGGTGGCGACGAGGACGTGGACACACCCTCCGACCTGGCCCGCCTGAAGTCACCAGACTGAATTCCAAGGATGGAGGTGCCTACGCCACCCTCGTGAGCCAGGCCTCCGCATCCCCCGCTCTTACAGTCGCCCGCTGTTCAACCTATGCTGTCCCGTCGCGGCAGGTGGAGCGCGGCGCGCATCCGCTGTCGACACCGGGGGAGGCCTCATGCAGGGGAAGGACAAGGAGACACTCGTCAAGGTGGGCGTGCTCGTCCCCATCGGCATCCTGCTCGCCCTGACCACCATCGGCATCGTCATCGGACTGGCCGGGTGGCTCCTCAAGTACGGACTCATCGCCCTCGGCATCTACGTCGTCTTCGTGCTGACGCCGCGCTGGCTGCACGGTGGCAAGAAGCAGCGCGACCTCTCCGAAGCGGACCAGCTCACCGCGTCCTCGCGCGAGAAGACCGAGCGGCTCGAGGACATCGACCCCGCCGTCGCCCTCGCCCGCTTCAAGGCGGAGCATCAGGCGGAGCTCCAGCAGCCAGCCCCGCCGCCTCGCAAGCCGTGAAGATGGCGGCCTCGACAACGACGCCGCCCCCGCGTCGGTACGCCATCATCCGTATGAGCGCGGCGACGTGAGGACCCTGGTCCGGAGACACGGAGCGTTGTTGTGGCTCCTCGCCGCGCTGTCGATGCTCGTGCTCTTTCCCCGCATCATCGACGTGCTCAAGGCGCTGGAGCACGAGCCCGTGGAGTTGAAGCCGGGCGCGCTCCTCGTCTCCCGGCCCGGTCGCGTGTCGGGCGCCTTCGACGAGACGGTGGTGTTGCTGCTGGATGCGGGCCCGGCGCGGAGCACCTGGGGACTGGTCCTCAACCGCGTGCGCACCCACCAGAACCAACCTCTTCCCGAAGGCGTGGACCGCTGGGGTGGCCCGGTCAGCACCGGACATCGCACCACGCTCACGCTGGCCAACCCACCACCCGAGGGAGCCCAGCCTCTGCTCACTGGCCTGTCCTGGTACGAGGGAAGCCGTGAGCCCCGCCTGCCCGTCGGCAGCTCGCTCACCTTCGAGGGCCTGTCGGTCTGGGCGCCCGGACAGCTCGAGGAGGAGCTCGCCCGAGGAGGCTGGTGGGTCACCGAAGCCCACGCGACGGACGTCTTCACCGCTCCGGGCTCGCTGTGGGTGGAGCACGCTGCTCGACACCTGTGAGGGCGTGACGCACCCACGCCTCCTCCGCCGGAACAGCCCCGCTCATGGGGCACATGGACTTCGTCCAGTCTGGATTCGTCGTCCTTCGGACACTGCTGCAATGCGGCGAAGTCGGTACGGCTTGGGATGGACATGCCCCGTGGCTACCTCCCTGGGGCCCCACGCCTGTCCCCGCCGGTGTCCCCATGCGCCTACTCCGTTCCGCTCCCTCGTCCCGCCTTTTCTCCATCCTGGCGTTGGCCACCGCTCTGGCCTCCGCGTCGGCCCAGGCTCAGCCCGCTGCCACTCCGCTGGAAGACAACCGCCGCATCACCCTGGGCTACATCGAACTCGCCTATGAGGTGGGCGCGGTGCTGGACCCGACGCTCCAACCCGGTGGCGCCAGCGCCGTGCGACCCAACTGGTTCACCTTCGCGCCCCATGCGTCACAGACAGGTGGCGAAGGCATGCTGGGCACGGCCATCGCCCGGCGCGTCATCGCCGCCGCGCGCGGACAGCCCTCCTTGTCCGTCCTTCATGCGCTCCAGCGCGTGGGACTCGACGCCCAGCTCCGCGTCGCGCCGGAGCAACTGGGGTTGGAGTTGGTGTTGCGCGGACTGCCCATCGACGTGGCCGCCTCGCTCGCCTCGCTCATCACCTCCCTCAACAGCGCGGCGCTGCTCGACGTGCGCACGCTGACCGCCACCGCCGCGCGCTTCGCCGCGCTCTACTGGAGTGCTCCGGGCTTCTGGCCGCTCGACAAGGCGGAGAGCATCGTCGTGACGCTGGAGCGCACGCTCCACGAGGGCAACCTCGCCATCTTCAATGACATCGGCGGCTCGGGTCAGCTGTACATGGACTGGCGCGCGGGAGCGGGCGCGGTGACGCCGGAGCGCGTGCTCGCGGAGTTCACGCTGGTGGACGCGGTGCCCGCGCAGGCCTCGCAGGCCTATGCCTACGCGCTGGCGCACGCGAACGACGTCCCGCGTCCCTACCTGTTCGACCAGGTCTTCCCGGGCATGCACTACAAGAGCCTGCTGGTGGCCGCCTTCGCCCTCTACGAGAAGGCCCGCGTGGCCCCGACGGCGGCAGCACGCGACGCGCTGGTGGCCATGGGCAACAACTACATCGCCTGGCGCGAGCAGCACGACATGGCCCAGCCTGTCTTCTCGCCTTCGGTGCAGCAGCCGGACGAGGTGTCGCGTGTCGCGCTGCTCCAGATTCTCACCCCGCTGCTGCGCACGGAGTTCGGCACGGTGGTCTGGAACTACGCCGACTATGCGTACAGCCAGCCGGACCGCGATGGAAATCCCCTGACGTCGCCGCCCACCGAGTACAACTGGGCCCTCTTCCCGGACCGGTGGAACGGCATCCTCTACGCCTTCGACCAGGCGTACCTCCAGCCCACGGGCCTGTGGGTCATGCCGACGCCCATCGAGGACCCGACCGCGCTTTCAGGCGGGTCCTGAGTCGCATGTCCCGCCCTCCGCGCGGAGCCAGCCGGAAGAGGGGCCGAGGCAAGGGTCGGTGGATGGCCCGGCGTGCCGACGCAGGGCCGCGTCACGATTCTCCAACCGGAGGAGGCGACTTGACGCATTTGGAGCGTCAGGGGACGGTTCAGGTCTACATGAACTCCGCGCCGTCCCCCGTGTCTGGCCCCCCGAAAGACACCTCACACGACACGCGAGTGTTGCCTGCCGTCGCCGCCGACGAAGCCGGGCTCTCCGCCGATGCGCGCCTGTGTGTGCTGCGCGAGATGATGAGTGAGGCGTTCCTCTCTCTCGACGCCCAGGGGCGCATTCGCGAGGTCAACGGCCGCGCCGCAGCGCTGCTGGGCCTCCCCGCCGACCAGCTCCGAGGCCAGGAGCCCTGGGTCGCGGAGCCCGCGCTGGCGGGCACCTCGCTGCATGAGCGGCTGATGACCGCGCTCGCCACCCGCGAGGGAGGACGCTTCCTGGCGGAGCTGCCCTCGCGCACCTGGCTGGACGTGAATGTCCAGGTGGTGGGCGAGGAGACGTGGGTGCTCGCCGCCGACATCACCCGCCGCCAGCGCGCGGAGAACGAGGTGGCCCGGACCGAGGAGCGCTTCCGTCAGCTCGGCGAGCGTTTCCAGGTCGCCCTGGACTCGGCGCAGATGGCCGTCTGGGAGACGAACCTGGCCACCGGACAGGTGTTCCGCTCGGAGGGGCATGACCGGCTCTACGGCTATCCCCATCCGCTGGCGGAGTGGACCCACGAGCGCTTCATCGAGTCGCTTCACCCCGACGACCGCCCCGGAGTCCAGGCGCAACTGGATGACATCTTCGCCGGCAAGATGGATTCGTACACCTCCACCTTCCGGACGTACTGGCCGGACGGTACGTGGCACTGGCTCACCAGCCGGGCCCGGGTGCTGCGCGACGCGACGGGCAAGGTGGTGGTCTTCCGGGGCGCCATCCTGGACATCACCGCTCTGAAGGAGACGGAGTCCGCGCTCCAGGAGGCGGTGCGCACGCGCGACGACTTCCTCTCGCTCGCCAGCCACGAGCTGCGCACGCCGCTGACGTCGCTGCGCCTCCAGGCCCAGTTGCTGCAACGCATGGGGGAGAACACGCCCATGGAGACGCTCGGCGCCCCCAAGGTCCAGGCGAAGCTGGGGGCCACCGAGCGGCAACTGCGTCGGCTGAGCGCGCTGGTGGACAACCTGCTGGATGTCAGCCGCATCCGGACCGGCAAGCTGGACTTCCACTTCACCGAGGGAGACCTCGCGGCCGTCGTCGGCGACCTCGTCGCGCGCTTCACCGACGAGGCCCGTCACATGGGCGTGCAGCTCAACGCCTCGGTGGAGGGGCCGATGATGGGCCGCTTCGACCGGCTGCGGATGGAGCAGGTGGTGAGCAACCTCCTGTCCAACGCCCTGCGCTACGGCTCCGGCAATCCGGTGCACCTCTCGCTCACGCGCTACGGCGGCACCCTGCGGCTCCAAGTCAGAGACAGCGGCCAGGGCGTCCCGGAGAAGGACCGCGAGCGCATCTTCGAGCGCTTCACCCAGGGCGACAACGCGCAGCGGACCGGGGGCATGGGGCTGGGCCTCTACATCGTCCGGCAGATTGTCGAGGCGCACGGCGGGCACATCCGCGTGGAGGATTCGCCCGGCGGTGGCGCGACCTTCGTGGTGGACCTGCCGCTCTAGCTCGCGCCGGGCTCGTCGCGCACGAAGGCGAAGCCCCGAGGCACCTCGAGCCGATAGCCCGGGTCCTCGAACACGAGGCGCGCGCCGGTGCCCTCCAGCATCTCCCGCAGGTGGCGCACGTGGACGCGCAGCGCGTTGTCGTGCAGGCGCGGGTCATGGTCCGCCTCCCACATGGCCCGCACGCACGCCTCCTTCGACAACGTGCGCCCCGGCTGCCGGGCCAGCGCGTACAGCAGGCGGCGAGGAAGCACGCGCTTCGCCAGAGAGACAGTCTGTCCTCCAGCGCGCAGCGCATGGTCCCTGGCGTCCAGCACCACGGCGTTGGACGCGGCGGCGGGTGCTTCGACGGCGAGGTGGGAGCCATCGGACGTCACCACCCGCAGCGAGGCGAGCGTGCGCGCCAGCTCCGGAATCAGCTCCGGGTCCGCCGCGCCTTCCGACGCGGAGCGCGCCGCCGCCTCCAGTGAAGTCCGGGCCTCGTTCGCGCGCTCGGAGAGCCGGTGCAAAAGGGCCCGGGACAGGTGGGCCAGCGCGCGCTCCAGCGCGTAGTCCTCTCCTCGCGCCAGGGGCTCCAGCGAGGCCAGCAGTCCCTCGGCGCGCACGCTGTCACCCGCGGTCGCCGCGGCCAGCGCCGCCAGGGCCCGCTGCCGGGCCGCCACGCCCGGGCGCACCTCGCGAGGCTCCACGGCGGAGGGCCGCTCCACCTGTCGCAGCACGTCCGAGGAACGGGCGGCCTCGGCGGCGCGAGCCAGTCCCTCGGCGCCGCGAGCGCGTGCATCCGCCGCCGCCTCATCCAGCAGCGCCAGCCCCTCCGCGCGACGCCCCAGTTCCAGCAGCATCCGGCCCGCGCAGACGCGGGAGAGGTGGTGGATGAAGAGATAGCCCCCCTGCTCCGCCCGGCCGGCCACCTCTCGCAGTCCGGCCAGCGCGGCGCGACGCTCCCCCCGCTCTCCGAGCACCAGCGCGGCGATGCAGTCCAGCTCCAGCGCGAGCCTCGGCGCGCCCAGCTCTCCCAGCCGCTCGCGCGCGCCATCCAGCGCGGCCTGGGCCTGCGTGAAGCGCCCCAGCCGACTGAGGATGCCCGCGGACATCGCGGCCACCAGCGGCCCGCGCGAGTTGAGCGGCGCGCCCTCCAGCAAGGACAGACACTGGCTCAGCGGCTCCTCGAGCCCCTCGTCCCGCCCTTCAATCCAGCACATCAGCGCGCGGGCATAGGCGCACCAGCCGAGTACGCGTTTGTCCTCGGATGCGGCGCACGCGGCGTCCAGCATCTCCAGGGACTCGTCCAGCCGGCCCTGGAAGAAGCGCAGCGCGGCCCAGGCGAGCAACTGCTGGAGGAAGACCTCCGCGTCGCGCGGCATGGGCATGGCCGTCAGCGTCCGCTCGCACGCGTCCAGCTCCAACGAGAAGAGGGCCACCCGCACCAGCACCGTGCCCACCTGCTCGCGCAGCGCCGCGTCCGCTTCGTCCCCGAGCGAGGCGCGCAGCGCCAGCAGCTCCGAATAGGCACGGCGCAAGTCCAACAGCCGAACCTGGGCCCGCGCCCTGGCCAGCCCCACGTCCGGCGTGCGCGGCATGGGCGGCAGCGAGCCCAGCAACGTCAGCAGCTCACCGGCCGCGCCCTGCCGCACGAGCGCCTCCGCCTGCTCGACGATGAAGGCCCGACGCTGCTCATGGCGCCCCAGGGCCTGGAGATGGCGGCACATCGCGCGCACCCTCACCACCTCCGGCAGCGGCTCGCGCTCGAGCAGACGCAGGAGCGCCTCGTGCGCGGCGCGCGCCTCGTCGGCATCCAGCAGCGTCTGGAACGCCTCGCGCACCAGGTCATGCACGCCGTGGCGACCGCGCGCATCCGTCTCCACGAGGAGCCGCGCACCCAGCCTTCGCAGCGCCTCGCTGGCGGCCTCCCCGGGCAGCACCTCGCGCAGGGCCGAGGCGGGCAGCGGCAGCTCCGACAGGGACAGCACGGCCGCCACGTGTCGCTCGTCTGGAGGCAGCGCGGCGAGGGCCGCCCGCACAGGCTCCTCCACATCCGCGTCATTCGCGTGCGCGCGGCGAAGCAGGAACGGCACGCCTCGCGAGCGGGCCCACGCGGCGGCGAAGCCCTCCCGGGAGCCGTACAGCGTGTCCAACTGACGCCACAGCAGCTTCGCCGCGGCCTCCGGCAACCCATCCAACCGCAGCTCGAAGCGGTCGGGGCTCGCGGCATGGCGCGGCACCTCCTCGCGCGAAGTCGCCAGCAGCGCGCCATGGCGCAGCCGCCCGCCGAGCCCCTCCACCAGCGCCAACCGCTCCTCCGGCCTCAACACGTGCAGGTCATCCAGGACGAACAAGGCCCGGCGCGCTTCCAGCTCCCGCGCCAGATCCTCCAGCCGCGAGTCGTCCGACAAGGCCTGCGCCACCGGGGCCTCGCGCAAGAGGCGCCGCGCGTCGTCGACCACCGCGTCCAGCGTGTCGCCGGGAGCGATTCGGCGGTGGACGACGGGCCCTCGATGCTTCGCCGCCACGGCCGCCACCAGCGCGGACTTGCCCACGCCCGGCAGGCCATAGACGACGCCGGTGCGCACCTTCCGCATCAGCGTGCCCAGCCGCTGGAGCTCCTGCTTGCGCCCCACGAAGACGGCGGGCGGCCCCAGCCCTCGCGGCGTGACGGCCCGCGTGCCCTCCTCACGCGACACGCGGCTCGCTCTCACGGCCGTGCCCGCGGCGCGCCTGCGCCGACTGCGGTGGGAGGGCGTTCCGGTGGGCATGGGCGACCTCGGGCCGGCTCAGGAAACGCCCCCTGCACACCGCGCTCGCTTGCCCTCACGCAGGGTGAGAAGCGTCGGATGCAGCGTCTCGGGGCTCACCGCGCGGCCAGGTCTCATGTACCCCAGCCTGACATACCCTCGGGTCCTATCCCTATGTCCGCCCATGGACAGGTGAGGGCCCGCGCCTACGCGGAATCCACCCACCCTGTGGGGCAACCCCAGACATCGTGTGTTTCAGGGTCACTCCGATTTTTCACAATTTGTCGCCCTCCGAGAAGGAATTGGCGCGCGAAGAGAAACAACTCGAAGTGAATTCGCGCATCATTCTCCAGCTTCCCGATGGCCAGAGAGCAAGCAGCCTCACCTGGTCAGCGCGCCATTGGGTTTTCCGTCCGGAGGGCGCTCCGATGTGGATTGAGACCATCATCATGCCCCGGGAAGAGCGAGGGCCCCGAGCGGCCCCGCCCCCCCGAGACAGGCGGGCTGTCCTGCATGCCGCGGGAGAGGAGAACCGTGCCTTGCGGGACGCGGTGACGGGCTTCCTGAGCGCGCACCATCTGCTGGGTGCGGTGAAGTGGATGAGCGAGCCGGGCTTCCTTCCCCTCATCACGCTCCACTGTACGGAGCGGGCGCTGGAGAAACTGCGCGAGGCGGCGGAGTTCGCCGTCGGTTGCGCGTCACCCGTGGATGCCTATCAGCCGCTGACCCGCACGGAGCCAGAGCTGTCCACGGAGTCGGTGTCCATGGGCGTGCCCGTCTTCGCCCGCTACCCCTGACGTCGCGGCGCCGTCTCCGGCGCCCACCCCTCACGCCTGGGCCGTCGCCGCGTCCGACTCCAGGAGGAACGCGCCCAGCTCCAGCACGCGCTCCGCCACCCGCGCCGCATCGCTCGCGGAGGTGAAGAGCCAGGTGAGGGCCTCCTCCGAGGACTCCGCGCCAGCCATCCGCCGCACCCACTCGGGCGCGCCGTCCTCTCCAGGCGGGTGTCCTTCCTCGGCGGCCCGCAGCCAGTCACGAGCGCCCTGACGAAGCCGCTCGGCCTCGTCCGCCGTGAAGACGAGCGCCGCCGTGTCGCCATGCGCCGCCGTCCTCGGGTGCACCCGGCGCAGCGCCTGTACGAGCTGGTGGGCCACGCCCGTCAACGTGACTTCGTGGAGCTGGCTGCTCGTGTCCCCCACCTCGCCCCGGCTGCGCAGGACGACGTTGCCCATGAGCGCGGTGTAGTGGAAGGCCTCGCGTCCGGTCTTCTCGTCGGTGGTGAAGACACTGGCCTCCCGGCCGAGCCACGTCTGCGTGCGCTCCGCGCCCACGAAGCGGGCCTCCCCCACCGCGACCTGGAGCGTCGCCATGGAGACGCCGCGCGCCTCGCATACCGCTTCGGAGAGCATGCCGGTGGCGAGGAACTGGTGGTACGCCGCCAGCGCCTCCCACTGGGTGACGTCGAAGTCCACCTGCCACCCGGACCAGCGCAGGACGTCCCCCACGATGCCCGGACTCGCGGCGGCGCCCCCCACGCCGCGCGCGAAGTCCTCGAGCACCGACAGCATCCCCGCGGGGCCGACGAGGACACGGACGGTGCGAGCATCCCCCGCGCGAGAGACCCATGACAGCCCTCCCGCGCGCGCGGCGACGTCCGACGCCCACGCCACACCCACCGGCGATTCCCCCGGACCGCCCCAATCCCCTCGCATCGGCTTCCCCCTGAAGTGAACGCTTGAGGGAGTTGTCTTCCAAACCGGGGCGGAGGTGGAATTAAACCGAGTTAAATCCGCGCCCGCGCCACGGGCCTCGCGTCAGGCGAAGTGCTCGCGGAAGGCGCGCAGGTTGGGCCCGTCTCCGCCCCGCTCGTACACCGCGAACACCACGCGCTTGAAGGCGCCGGGCAGCGCCGCCAGCGCGAGCGAGAAGGCGCTGGCCGCCTCCGCCGGCTCGTTGCGGAAGACGCCGCACCCCCACGCGCCCAGGACGAGGACCTCGTGCCCATGGTGCGCCGCCACCTGGAGCACCTTCAGCGCCCGCGCTCGCAATACGGCGTGGACCTGGGGACGCACCTGGGGGTCCACGCGGAGCGCCTGGCCGGCATTGGGCGCGGGCGCGGTGAGCACGGAGAGACAGAAGGGCTGCTCCATCAACTCCAGCGAGTCGTTCCGGAAGAACGGCACGTCCGGCGAGTAGATGAGGTGGTCGGTGTACAGCATCGAGCGCTCGGCCCGGTTCGAGTCGTAGTAGTCCCGCTGCGACAGGAGGCACGGGTAGAGCGCCGAGCAACGTGCCAGGTCCTCCTCCTGCGCCTTCGCGCCGCCCAGGAAGCCACCTCCGACGTTCTTCGCGGAGGCGAAGTTGAGCGCGGCGACCCGCGTCTCGCCCTCTTGCTCCACCAGGCGCCGCGCGGCCTGTCCCGTCTTCTCGCTCGTGACTTCCAGGCGAGGCACCCGGGGCTCCAGGCCCCGCTCGCGAACGGAGAGCCGCTCGAAGTCGCCGGGGCGATACAGCACCGTCCCGCTCACGGCGCGCTCCACCAGGTTTCCCATCGAGACGTGCCGCCCGGAGGGCGTGACATACGTCCCCTGCTCCGCGATTCGCACCGTCTGCCGCGCCAGCTCCTTCAACGACATGACCCGCTCCTGACAGACCTCCGCCGCGAGACGGCGGCGAGGCTTCGTGTACAATAAACACGAACATGCCAGCCTGTCCTGACATTCGCCGCGCACGAAGGCCGCGCGAGCCGCCGGCCCAGGGGAGCAACCCGGGCCGGCGGTGACGACGGGTGCTACTCGCAGCCGACGCGCTGGGTGCGGCTGACCACCAGGTTGTCGATCCACGTCTCGGAGGCGGACGGTCCCTGGGGATGCACGAAGCCGTAGCCCACGAAGAAGTTGTTGAAGGAGCGCATGCCGATGTCGGTGAAGTCGTGGGCCAGCGAGCCATCCACGTAGACGCGCGCGTTGCCGTGGGTGCTCGACGCGGTGGGGCGGCGAACCTCCCACTCCAGACACACCCAGCGGCCAGCGGCCATGCCCAGGGTGACGGGCGGCCCCTGCCGGTTCCAACCCTGCCCCGCACGGGCGGACCAGTCATCGAGCGCGAAGCCCGTGTCGCGGATGACCTGAAGCTCGATGCCGCCGAAGTCCGAGTCCCTGTCGGAGAAGAGCACGAA
Source organism: Myxococcus sp. AM011 (assembly GCF_013372595.1). NCBI lineage: Bacteria > Pseudomonadati > Myxococcota > Myxococcia > Myxococcales > Myxococcaceae > Myxococcus > Myxococcus sp. AM011. Next base: position 8,248 of record NZ_JABXEM010000093.1, on the reverse strand, counting down.
ATAGGTGCCCATCTGCCCCTGGTCGCCGGGGAAGGACTTCATGAAGACGTGCGCGCGCACGAAGAGCTGCGTCTCGAACGCGGGGATGGTCCGCATCCATCGGGCAATCGCCTCGCCCTCGCCCTGCTTCTCGTCGATGCCGTCCTCCGTCACCACGTGCAGCGAGCGCGTGCCGGTGTGCGGCTTGGTGCCGTCCGCCTCGATGGTGGAGTGCGTGTGCGCGACATCCCAGCCCGAGGAGCCGTTCTCGAACGTCTCGCAGATGAGCGCGCCGGACGGGCAGGTCGCGGTGCCCGTGCCGCCGTCGCTCGGGTTGCCACCGGCGTCGGTGCCCGAGTCGGTGGGAGTGGAGCCGCCATCCTGGGAGCCGGAGTCGGGCTTGTCGTCGTCATCACCGGAGCACGCCGGCATCACGCCCCACGCCAGCAACGCGACGGGCAACAACAGAGTGACTTTGAAGCGCATAGGGTCCTTCCAGGTCGGGCCAGGGCCCGGCCGAGTCTGAGCGAAAGAACTACCACTCCGAGCATGGCCCCGGCAGCGGGGCCCCTCGGACCCAGGAGCCAGGCAACCTGCCAGGCCCGGCCTCTCGAAAGGGTGGAATCCCTCCTCGGGAAGGTGCACAACTGCGCGCGCGTCGAACCCCACACGTGAGGAATCCGCTCCCATGAAGCTCTTCTACTCGTCCGGTGCCTGTTCGCTGTCCCCGCACATCGTCCTGCGTGAGGCGGGCCTGAAGTTCGACATCGAGAAGGTCGACCTGCGCTCCAAGAAGACCGAGACCGGCGCGGACTTCTTCGCCGTGAATCCCAAGGGCTATGTCCCCGCCCTCCAGCTCGACAACGGCGCGGTGCTGACCGAGGGCCCCGCCATCGTCCAGTACCTCGCGGACCAGGCGCCCGAGGCGAAGCTGGCCCCGGCCAACGGCAGCCTGGAGCGCTACCAGCTCCAGGAGATGCTCAACTTCATCGGCACCGAAATCCACAAGTCCTTCGGCCCCCTCTTCAACCCGGCGTTTCCGGACGAGGGGAAGAAGATCTCCAGGGACCGGCTCGCCACGCGCTTCAAGACGCTGGACGCGCTGCTCTCCAAGCAGTCCTTCCTCATGGGTGAGCAGTTCACCGTGGCGGACGCGTACCTCTTCACCGTGCTGAACTGGACCAAGCCCATGCAGTTGGACATGGAGCCGTTCCCGGCGGTGATGGCCTACCACGCGCGCGTCGGTGCTCGCCCGAACGTGCAGGCCGCGCTGGTCGCCGAAGGCCTCGTGAAGTGATTCCGGCCTTCGTCAAGCTGCTCGTCTCGGACCTGACGCGTTCGCTCGCGTTCTACGAGGCGCTCGGCTTCGAGCGGACCCAGGCGGAGCCGCCCTTCGTCCGCCTCCAGTGGGCGGGCGCGGTGGACGTCTACCTCGTCGCGCCTCCGACCCAGTTGCAGTTGGAAGGTCGGCGGGGACTGGGCGTGCTCGTGGGCTTCCGCGTCGAAGGACAAAGCGGCCTGGACGAGCTGCTCCTGCGGGCGCAGGCGCAGGGGGCCGTGGTGGAGGGCCCCGCCATCCAGCCCTGGCACACCCGGGAGGTCATCGTCACCGACCCGGACGGCTACCGGCTCAACTTCATCGAGCCCGCGTAGCGCCGCCGGACCTGGAGGGCTTGCAGAGGCCCTCCAGGAGCAGGTCGAACAAGGACCCGCCTCGGCGACGAGCCACGAGCCCTTCCACGCTCGCCTGGGTCCTGCTTCTCGGGGAGGCCCGTCCGCTCCCCGGTCAGGCGCGGGAGGCCCTCCAGGGTGGATGCGGCACGTCGCCCTTCCCCAGGTGTACGGTGAATCGTCCTCTGGCCCGCATGGGCCACGCCCGCGCTTCACGATGTCTTCCCGCGTCGCCTCACTCCTCGACCACGTCCGCGCGCATGCGGAGAACCGGCCCGGCATCTACCGGATGCTGGGGCCCTCGGGCGAGGTGCTCTACGTGGGCAAGTCCGTGCGGGTGCGCTCGCGGCTGCTCTCCTATTTTCGCGCGGAGCCCGGCGACAAGGCGGCGGACATCATCGCCCACGCGCATCAGGTGGAGTGGGAGCACACGCCCAGCGAGTTCGCCGCGCTGCTGCGCGAGCTGCGCCTCATCAAGTTCCACCGCCCGCTCTACAACGTGGAGCACAAGCGGGACAGGGGCCACTGCTTCCTGCATCTCACCCGGGAGGCCGTGCCCCGCCTGCACGTCGTGGGGCGCGTCACCGGCGCGAGTGGCGACTACTACGGCCCCTTCCAGGGACAGGGCGCCGTCTCCGACGTGGTGCGCGCGGTGAACGACTTGCTCGAGCTGCGGGACTGCGCGGCGGACACGCCCATGCGCCTGGCCAACCAGGGGCAGCTCTTCCCGCTGAAGCAGGAGCCCCTGTGCATGCGCGGCCAGCTCTCCCGCTGCCTCGCGCCCTGTGCCGGCGGCTGCACCCATGAGGAGTACGACGCCCGCATCGCCCAGGCCCGCGCCTTCCTGGAGGGCACCTCCGACGTCCCCCTCACCCTGCTGCACGAACGCATGGCCCTGGCCGCCCGGCGCCTCCAGTTCGAGTACGCGGCGGAGCTGAGGGACCGCGCGGAGCGCCTGAAGAACCTCCGCGAGTGGATGGTCTCCCTGGGCCGGACGATGAAGCGACTGTCGTTCGTGTACACGGTGCCGGGCCACGCCGGAGAGGACCGCGTCTACATCCTGCGCCGGGGCAGCGTGCGAGACGAGCGAGCCGCGCCGCGCACGCCCGAGGAGCGCGAGGCCCTGGAGGCTCGCGCCCGCGAAATCCTCGAGCGCCCGGAGCCCGAGACGCTCGGCCTGCGCGCCCACGAGGCCCAGGAGGTGATGCTCATCGCCCGCTGGTTCCACCTCCACCCCGAGCAGTTGGAGCAGGCCTCACCAGCGCCTCCCGCGTGAGCCGCGCGTCCTCACCGACTCCTATGTCCGCGTAGGACTCCACGCGGGGATGATGCGCGCCGCGCCGGCGGGTACGTCCACGTCGCATGGCGAGCGCGCGTCAGGGCCACCGGGTATGACTGCACCCATTTCCTTCAAGGGAGGATGGGACATGAAAGCCAGGCTCTCGATAGCCACCCTCGTGGCCGGCCTGCTCGCGTCGTCGGCCGCGTGGGCCGCCGTCACCGTGCGCTACTACAACCGCGACTCGCGCGACTACACATGGACAGCGGTGTGCAGCGGCGTGCGGACCACCGTCTCGTTCGGCAAGAGCCAGACGGCCTCCGTCACCATCCAGGGTGCGCGCCCCTGCACCATCCAGACGGACGGGGGCAACGTCGTCCTCAAGGGCGGCGAGGACCTGGACATCAAGGATGGCCGCATCATCGTGAAGTAGACGAACCTGCATCCAGGCCAGATTCCTCGATATTTATCTCAAATCACCCGGAATTTAGCCCTGCTCCATGCCCTATAAGACTCCTGGGCGTTGAATCTGGCCCACATCGGCCCCATACTGCATTGCGTCAGTCTTCCTTGGGGTGACGCGATGAAGAAGTGGTTGGCACTGGCCCTGCTGGTGGGAGTGGGCGTGGCGGGCATGTTCGTGACGCCGGCGGCGCAGGTGAAGCAGGGGGGCCCCATCAACCCGGCGGACACGGCGTGGATCCTCACCGCGACGGCGCTGGTGCTGTTGATGACGCCGGGCTTGTCGTTCTTCTACGGCGGCATGGTGCGGCTGAAGAACGTCGTGTCCACGCTGCTGCAGAGCTACATCGCCATGGCGGTCATCAGCCTGCTCTGGGTGGTGGTGGGCTTCAGCCTCTGCTTCGGTGACAGCCTCCACGGCTTCATCGGCGACCCGCGGACGTTCTTCATGTTCAGCGGCGTGGGTGGGGAGACGCACCCGGACCTGGCCCCCACCATTCCTCTGCTGCTGTTCGCGCTGTTCCAGCTCAAGTTCGCCATCATCACCCCGGCGCTCATCACCGGAGCCTTCGCGGAGCGGGTGCGCTTCAAGGCGTACGTGCTCTTCATGGTGCTCTTCACGCTGGTCATCTACGCGCCGCTGGCGCACATGACGTGGCACCCGCAGGGCTTCCTGCGCCAGTTGGGCGTGCTGGACTTCGCGGGCGGCACGGTGGTGCACATGTCCGCGGGCTTCGCGGCGCTGGCGGGCGCGCTGGTGCTGGGGCGTCGGCAGGTGCATCTGGAGAACGCGTCGCACACGCCGGCCAACCTGCCCTTCGTGATGCTGGGCACGGGCATGCTGTGGTTCGGCTGGTTCGGCTTCAACGCGGGCTCGGCGCTGTCCGCCTCGTCGCTGGCGACGCTGGCCTTCGCCACCACCAACACGGCGTCCGCGGCGGCGATGCTGGGCTGGATTGCCTTCGACTGGCTGCGCAACCGCAAGCCGAGCGCGATGGGCGCGTGCGTGGGCGCGGTGGTGGGCCTGGTCGCGGTGACGCCGGCCGCGGGCTTCATCACCGTGGGGCAGAGCATCATGGTGGGCCTGGTCGCCAGCTTCGTGAGCAACGCGGCGGTGCACTTCAAGAGCCGCACGTCCATCGACGACACGCTGGACGTCTTCCCCTGCCACGGCCTGGGCGGCGTGGTCGGCATGGTGCTCACCGGCGTGCTGGCCAAGGACGTGGGGCTCATCCACGGCGAGACGAAGACGTTCTTCATGCACATGGTGGCGCTCGCGCTGGTGTCCGCCTTCTCGTTCATCGGCTCGTACCTGCTCTACAAGCTGGTGGACCGAATCGTCCCGCTGCGCGTCACCCGCGAGCAGGAGGAGCAGGGGCTCGACTTGAGCCAGCACGGCGAGACGATGGGCGAGTCGACCATTCTCCCCGCGCCGCACGCCGCCTCCAGCGAAGCTCCGGCCACGCCTCCGGTGACCGCGGCGACGCAGGGCTCCACGGCTCCGCTGCCCGCTTGAGCGGAGCGAGCGCGCAGGCCCCTTGCTCACAGGCGTGGCGAGGGGCCCGCGCACGTCTACCGCAACACCTTCGAGCTGCTCGGCACGCGGAGCTTCTGACGGTGCGACCGGACGCGTGTCGGCCCGCGTCACCCGCGGACGCTGCAATCGAAGTCCGGTTCGGACGATAAGGAGGCCATGAAGACTTCCGGACGACTCAGCGGCACCGCGCTTCCCAGGGCCTTCGCGCTCGCCGCCCTGCTCGTGGCGGCCTCCGCTTCCGCCTCCGCCATCCGAGGCGTGGGCTACCGCGAGCTGGCCATGAAGGACCCGGTGAACGGCGGGCCCCTGCGCGGCGTGGTGCTCTATCCCGCAACCCAGCCCTCCAAGCCCATCCCCATGGACCTGCTCCAGCTCGACGCGAGCAAGGACCTGCCGCCCGTCTCCGGACGCCATCCGCTGGTGCTCATCTCGCACGGCCACATGGGCACGCGATGGGGACACAGCGACCTGGCGTCGGCGCTCGCGCGCAAGGGCTACGTCGTCGCCTCGCTGGACCACGCGGGCAACACGCATGGTGACGGCGCTCGCTCGGGCACGGACGAGGTGTTCCTGGGACGCGCGTGGCAGGTGCGGACGCTGTTGGACTCGGTGCTCGCGGACGCGACGCTCGGCCCGCTCGTGGACCCGGCGCGCGTGGGTGCCATGGGATTCTCCATGGGTGGCTACACGGTGCTCCTGCTCGGGGGCGCGTCACCGGACTTCGGTAAGCTCGGGCCCTACTGCGAAGAGGCCGCGCACGCGAAGAGCGTCCTGTGCACCGAGATGAAGGTCGTGCGCGCCGTCCGTCCCGAGCTGCGCGGCGGAACCCATGAGCCGCGCATCCGCTCCCTCTTCGTCATGGCGCCCGTGGGCGTCTTCTTCGACGGGGCCGGACTGAAGGACGTGAAGGTGCCCGTCCGGTTGTACTCGGCGGAGCAGGACGAGGTGCTCGACGGCGCCGCCCAGGCCATCCGGGTCCGCGACGCACTGCCCCAGCCTCCCGAGTACACGCAGGTGCCCAAGGCCGGGCACTTCGTGTTTCTGGCGCCGTGCCGACCGGAGATGGCGAAGCACACCCCGGAGATTTGCGTGGACCCGCCGGGGGTGGACCGCGTGAAGCTGCACCGCCAGCTCGGCCAGGACGCCGAGCGCTTCTTCAGCCGCACCCTCGCGAGCCCCGCGAAGGCGCCCTGACGCTCAGCTCCCCTTCTTCGCCGCGGGAGCGCGACCCTTGCGCGCGCCACCGCGCGGCGCGGGGGTCTCCGGCATGGGCCCGGTGTTGGGCGAGGTGGCCTCGCCCTCGGTCGCCTTCGTCCGGCGCTTGATTCGACGCGGCGGAAGCAGCTCCGGCTCTCCCGGCACCTTCTGCGCGAGGAAGATGGCGGCGTCGAGCTTGTAGAACGTCCGCGCCCGGTACCACGCCAGCGCGGCCTCGTTGTTCTCCGCCACCTCCAGCACCAGGTGCGTGCAGCCTCGCGTGCGGGCCAGATGCTGGAGCTGATCCAACATGAAGCTGCCCACCCCGCGCCCCTGGTAATCCGGGTGCACCGCGAGCTCCTCCACGAAGAGGGGCCGCATGCCGCGCTTCTCGAACCAGCGGGGGTTCACCCAGTTGTCGTCGCCGGTGGCCTCGAAGGCGCACTCGGAGTAGCCGACGATGACCCCGTCCACCTCGTAGAGCAGCTGCTCAATCCACTCGGAGGTGTAGACCTCCATGAAGCGGCGCTTGGAGCGGGGGCGCTGGTACTCGACCGTCTCGCGGTTGACGTCGCGGAAGACGAGCTTGAGGAACTCCCAGGTCCGGTTGAGGTCCCGGCGATGGATGCGGCGGACGCGGACCTCGAGCAAGTCCTTGGGGGGCGCGACTTTCGTCATACAGGCTGCCTCCTTAGCAGGCTGGCGGAAAGCCACCAGGGGTTCTCACCGCCCAAGAGGGCCTCCGTCCGGAATCCCGCCTCGTGAGGGTTGCTAGAGGGTGGGGTGGGAGGATGGAATGGGGAGGAACACCCCTGAGAATCCCGTGCGAGCCACAGCCCCATGAATCGACCGTCCGACGGTGACCTGTCCATCGATACGGTCCTGCGCAATACCTACAAGGTCCTCTCCATCCTGGGGCGAGGAGGAATGGGCTCGGTGTACCTGGCCCAACACCTGCGCCTCCCGGGCAAGCAGGTCGCGGTGAAGGTGCTGCGCGGTGGAGACCACCTCACCGCCGAAATCTTCGCGCGCTTCCGCCGGGAGGCGGAGATTGCCTCCCGGCTGGGCCACCCCAACATCGTCGAGGTGCTCGACTACGACACGCTGGAGGACGGCACCCCGTTCCTGGTGTTGGAGTTCCTGCGCGGAGAGAGCCTCCAGTCCCGACTGGAGCGCGGGCGGCTGCCGCTGCACGACGTCTACTCCTTCACGCGGCAGATGGGCTCGGCGCTCCAGGCCGCCCACGGCGCGGGCATCGTCCACCGCGACTTGAAGCCGGCCAACGTCTTCCTGGTGCCCACGGACTCCGGAGGCGTGGTGGGCGAGCGGCTCAAGCTGCTCGACTTCGGCATCTCCAAGGTCCTCGACTCCGGCACGGTGCAGACGCAGGAGGCGATGCTCATCGGCACGCCGCAGTACATGTCGCCCGAGCAGGCCCAGGGCAGGAATCGCGAGATTGACGCCCGCACGGACATCTTCGCGATGGGCTGCATCGTCTACGAGATGATGACGGGCACGCCCGCGTTCGGCGCGGGGGGCATCGCCCAGATGATCTTCCGCGTCGTCTACGAGCCGGCGGCGCCGCTCGCTCCGCTGTGTCCGGAGGCCCCGGCCCACGCCATCGCCGCCGTGGACAAGGCCCTGTCCAAGCGCATCGAGGACCGCTACCCGGACATCGCCTCCTTCGTGGAGGACCTGACCGGCAGCCCTCTGCACACGCTCAGCCCGGCCGCGGGCTCCCACTCCGGGCAGCCGCGCCACACCGGCTCGCCGTCCGGAATCGCCCTGCCCTCCGAGGGCCCGCCCTCGCTGTCCAACACGCTGGCGCCTGGCAGCGGACGCAAGGGCCCCGACACGGGCCGCGAGGGCTTCGAGGACACCATGGCCCCGGGCAGCAGCGGGAGCATGGGCATCGTCCCGCCCGCCGCGCCCGTGGGGTTCGCCGCGGGAGGCACCGGGCAGATGGGGCTCGTCCAGCCCGCGGGGTTCGCCGCCGGGGGCACCGGACAGATGGGGCTCGCCCAGCCCGCCTCACCTCGGGCCGCGCCCTTGATGGACCCTCCGGGGTTGGACCCCACGCTCATCTCCCAGCAGGCGCCGGCCCTGCCGCCGCCCGTCGCGCC
>NZ_JABXEM010000092.1:0-37420 GCF_013372595.1 Myxococcus sp. AM011 | reverse complement strand
GCCCCCACCTGCTCCCACCTGGTGTGTCCAGGCGCCTGGAATCCCAGCGCTTTTCCCGGGCAGGCGCGGAGGGCTGGACAGAGCAGGCTGGCATCCGCCTTGCTCATGGGTGGCCGCTGATGAGTCCCCGCCTCCTCACCCTCGTGTTGTGTCTGCTCTGGGCCGTGCCCGGCCAGGCCGCGTCCGGGCTGGAAGCGGCACGGACGAGGGCGCAGGCGGCGAGGACGGAGGCGCGCTCGCTGCGCACCCAGCAGCAGGCGCTGCGGGACGAGTTGCAGGGCGTGGCCGCGCGAATCGAGGCGCTGAAGGCGGAGCGCAAGGGGCGGCTGACGACGGGCACGGAGCTGGAGGCGGCGCTGCGGCGCTCGCAGGAGCTGAGCGGCTCGCTCACGGGGCTGGCGCAGGCGGTGTCCACGGCGGATGGCGAGTCGGAGCGCGCGCACCTGGCGCTGCACCAGTCGCTGTCGGACGAGCTGGCGCGGCTGCGCGGCGCGTGGGACGTCACGGCGGACCGGAGCCAGCGCGCCACGCTGCTGGAGTCGCTGCGCACCACCCGCGCGGAGCGGGACGCGGTGCGCGCGGCGCTGCCGGCGTCGCGGGTGCCCCTGCTGGACAAGGCCTCTCCCGGTGGGGATGACCCGGAGGATCTGCTGGAGCAGGCGGACGCGCTGCGTGACGCCGAGGACAAGGTGCGCGAGCGCCTCAAGGCCCTGCGCTCGCGCATCACCGAGGTGCGCGAGGAGAAGGACCTGGACCGGCGCATGAGCGACTTCCTCGGCGAGGAGTCCATGTTCGACGAGCAGGACCGGCGGCTGCGGCTGCGCATGCGCTCGGACCGGAGCCTCAGCGTGGACCCCAGTGACCGCGGTGGAGGCATGTTCGCCGGAGAGTCCGATACCGCGGTGGACCCGCCGAACGTGGGCACCGATGGCCCGGGCGTGCCCACCACGCCCGTGCCCGGGAGAGACCCCGTGCCCACCGCGCGCGCCTCGGACCGGCGCCCGCAGGTGGACGGCGTGCGCGCCCAGACGCTGGCGGCCGGTGGCCCGGTGAACCTGGCGGAGATGGAGGCGGAGGCGAAGCGGCTGGAGTCCCTCGCCCACGAGCTGGACGGCCGGGCCGGTGCGCTGGAGCACCGCGCCCAGGAACTGACGTCGCCCTAGAGCAGTCCGGCTTCGACTTCCAACCGCACCACCGCGCGAAGACGGACCTCGCGCTCCGGCGTGCGGCCCTTGCCTCGGATGATGAGGCTCATGGTCGGCGCGGCGACATAGGGCTGGAGCTCCACGTCCCCCAAGTCGAGCTTCAGCGTGGGGTTGGGCGCCCGGAGGCTGGAGCGCGCCAGGTCATTCTTCCAGGCGATGCGCGACTCCCTGTCTCCTGCCCGGACGAAGAACTCCACCGTGTCCAGGAAGGTGAAGTCCACGTCGTTGGGACTGAGAATCTGGAGTGACAGGGAGTCGACGTGGACGGACGTCACCTCGTCCTTGGAGAGTCCCTGGTTCTTGAAGTCCTGGTTCTGGTCGAAGTCCATCCCCGCCAGGCTGCTGATGGGAGGGAAGGCGTTCAGCTCGGTGCTTCCCCCCGGCAGGGTCGCGGGGATGGTGGTCTCGCCCCTGACCTCGGTGATGAACGAGGACTGGGCGCAGGCGGCGAGCCCAAGGCCAACCGCCGCCGCGAGAAGTGAGACAGGGCGCATTTCAACAATGTACCGGGCGGCTGGCGTGGCGTCACTGTCGCCAACCTGGCGGCCGGGCCCGCCCTCCCGCGAGTGGGGCGTGCAGGCACGAGGCCGGCTATGTTGCCCCGCGTCGTGTCACACGCCCGCCCCACCCTCCTGGTCCTCCTCGTACTGCTCGCCGCTCCGCCCGCGTCCGCGGCCGAGTGGGAGGGTGCGCTGAAGGGCACCGCTCGGCTGCTGGTCGACACCAACGCGCCGCGCGACTTCACCGACGGCAGCACGCCCTCCCCTGGCGTGGACCCGGCTTTGAGCGTGCTGGGCTCGGCCGAGGGGCGCGCGACATTCGAGCGCACCCAGTTGGTGGGGCGCTACGAGCTGGGCGCGCGCAAGTACGTGGGCTTCACGACGGAGGACATGCTCATCCAGGCCGGAGCGCTGGAGGGCTCACTGGCGCTGGGCACCGAGTTCGGCCTGGGGGTGGAGGGCCACGCGAAGGACCGGCGGGGCGGCTCGCGGGCGTACTCGGACCTGGGCACCAGCGTGTTCGCCGAGTACGCGCCGGACGTGCGACTGGCGCTGCGGGTGCGGGCAGGCGCGCGGCGCTTCGTGTATCGGCCGGACAAGACGGCCAACTTCGGCGGGGCGGAGCTGGGCGTGGTGGGGCGCTACCGCTTCGACCGGCGCCACAGCCTGTCGCTCTTCGGGGACTGGGGCGCGCGCCGCTATGGCCCCCAGGCCCGGGCCAGGCCCGGCGCCCCGGAGTCGTCCCTGGGCCGGCGCGAGGATGGCGCGCTCACGGCGGGCGCCAGCTACAGCTACCGGGGACCGGTGACGCTGGGGCTCACGTACGCGTACCAGGAAGTCACGTCCAACAGCTTCGGAGAGACGGTGCTGCGCCACCGCGTGACGGGCAACGCGGGGGTGCGCCTGCCCTGGAAGGTGACGCTGCTGGCGCAGGGCTCGCTGGGCATCACCCGCTATCCGGACGGCATCTACCTGTCGCCCGAAATCATCCTCGTCGAGGAGGACGAGGGACAGAACTCCTTCTCGCTGAAGCTGGCGCGCCCGGTGTCGGAGCGGGTGGACCTGGAGGTGTCCTGGGGCCTGTGGAGCACCCGGCTGCCCCGCAACGACCTCTCCTACTCGCGGCAGGTGTTCGGCGTCGGATTCACCTGGCGCGACTGAGCCCCGAGCCCGGAGCCCGGACGGGCCCACGCTTCACAGGTCGGAGATGCGCTCGTCTATCTCCTCGGCGAGTCCGGGGTGGCCCTGGGCCAGGGCGTGCTCACGAGCCTTGGTCAGCACCTCGCGGGCGCGCTCCACCTGCCCGGCCCCGGAGAGCGCGTCCCCGAGGGAGACCATGGCGGCGGCATAGGTCGGGTCCAATTTCACCGCCGCCTCCAGGGCCGACGCCGCCTCGTCATACTGCTTTCGCTCCAGGTACAACTTCCCCAGGGAGAAGTGGCTCATGGGGGAGTCCGGGAAGTCAGCGGCCATCTTCTTGAACTGTTCCAGGCGGGCGTCGCTCATGGACAACACCCCATAGAGGACCCATGCCGTGTTGCCAAGGGTGCGGTAGGGTGCGCCGCACATGGCAACGAAGAAGAAGACGACCCCACGAAAGAAGAGCGCGACCAAGAAGGCCAAGGCCCCGGCGGCGCGCAAGCAGAAGAAGACGGCGACGGGCAGGACGGCCCCCAAGGGCAAGGGTCCCGCTCCCAAGAAGAAGGCGCCGGCTCGCAAGAAGACCCCGGGCAAGGTCCCCCTGAGGGCGAAGAAGAAGGTGAAGCTGCCAGCCGCCCTCCAGCAGAAGGCGGGCCCGGCGGAGAACCCGGAGGCGCAGGCACTGGCGCGGCGCATGGCCCAGCTGCTGCTCGACAAGAAGGCGCTCGACGTCGTCATCCTCGACGTGCGGGGCATGACGTCCTACGCGGACTACATCGTCATCGCCTCCGGCGAGAGCGACCGTCAGGTCAGCGCGATGGCGGAGAACGTCCACGTGCAGCTCAAGCAGGGTGAGCAGCCGGTGCGCGCGCTCGGCACCGAGGGCGTGGAGACGGGCCAGTGGGTGTTGCTCGACTACGGCGAGGTGGTGGCGCACCTGTTCCTCGCGGACCTGCGCTCGCACTATGACCTGGAAGGTCTCTGGGCGGACGCGAACCGGGAGAAGGTGTCCTGAAGGTCCGCCTCCTGTCCATCGGCAAGGACCGCTCGGGCCTCTACGAGCCGGCGGTCCAGGAGTACGCCCGCCGCCTGGGCCACTACACCCGCTTCGAGCTGGTGGAGTTGACCGAGGCGAGCGGCAAGAAGCTCAAGCCGGGCGACGCGAAGGCCGCCGAGGCGGAGGCGATTCTCTCCAAGCGCAAGCCGCAGGACTGGGTGGTGGCGCTGGACGAGCGAGGCTCGCTGCTCGACTCGGTGGAGTTGAGTCGCTACGTGGGCAAGGCGCAGACGGGCGCCAAGGACCTGCTCTTCGTCATCGGTGGTGACGAGGGGCTGGACGAAAGCGTGCGGGGCGCGGCGAACCTCACGCTGTCCCTGTCGAAGATGACATTGCCCCACCGGTTGGCGCGCGTGGTGCTCGTGGAGCAGCTCTACCGCGCGTTCACCATTCTCAAGGGTGAGCCGTACCACAAGTAGCCCACCGGGCGAGCAGGCGCCCGGGGTGGTTCTCGGGCCGCCTGGGACTGGCGGCGTCAGGCCCACCGGACAGGGGGCGTCAACGGGCCTCATGAGCACCGCCGGCACCGAAGCCCCCCTGAATCCACCGCCTGCCTCCGTCCGCATCATCGCCTCGCCGCAATCCTGGGTGGAGGGAGAGGCGGTGAGGCAACTCGAGGCGGTGGCGCGCCTGCCCGGCATGCGTCACGCGGTGGGACTGCCGGACCTGCACCCCGGCAAGGGCGCGCCGGTGGGCGCCGCGTTCACCTCGGAGGGCATCCTCTATCCGTACCTGGTGGGCAGCGACATCGGCTGTGGCATGGGGTTGTGGGACGTGGGGATGTTGTCGCGCAAGGCCAAGGCGGAGCGTTGGGCGGCGAAGCTGAACGTCGAAGGGACCTGGAGCGGAGACGCGGAAGGCTTCCTGGCGGAAGAAGGCGTGAAGGCCTCCGGGTTCGAGGCGGCGCTGGGGACGGTGGGCGGCGGCAACCACTTCGCGGAGGTGCAACGGGTGGACGTGGTGCACGACGCGGAGGGCTTCGCGGCGTTGGGGCTGGCGGCGGACCGGTTGCTCCTGCTGGTGCACTCCGGCTCACGCGGACTGGGCGAGGCGATTCTCCGGGCCCATGTGGACCGCCACGCGGCGGGCGGGCTGCAGGAGGACTCGGACGAGGCGCGAGCGTACCTGGCGCGGCATGACCACGCGGTGGCGTGGGCCCGGGCGAACCGGGCACTGGTGGCGCGACGGGTGCTGGATGGCATTGGGGCCCCGGCCCGTCGGGTGTTGGATGTCTGCCACAACAGCGTGACACCTCGACGGGACACGGGGGGCACGCGGTGGCTGCACCGCAAGGGCGCGGCGCCTTCGGACGAGGGCCCCGTGGTGATTCCGGGCAGCCGTGGCGCGCTGAGTTATCTGGTGGTGCCGGTGGGAGATGGGACGGGCAGCGCGTACAGCCTGGCGCATGGCGCGGGCCGCAAGTGGACGCGCACGGCGGCCCGGGAGCGCATGAAGGAGCGCTTCACCGCGGAGTCGCTCACGCGCACCCCTTTCAAGAGTCACGTCGTCTGTGAGAACAAGGACCTGCTCTTCGAGGAGGCGCCGCCCGCGTACAAGCCGATTGACCGCGTGGTGACGGACCTGGTGGAGGCGGGGCTGGTGCGGGTGGTGGCCACCCTGGCGCCGGTGCTGACGTACAAGACGCGCTCCCACGAGGAGTAGCGCGGCCCCGGGCTCGGAACCTGGGCCTGGAAACGGGGTTGCCCGGTGCTTTTTGCACTCTCCGTCCGGCGTCCGGGTGGTTAGGGTTCGGGCATGACTGCCGCGCACAAGGTCCTGCTCTGCATTTTGGATGGCTGGGGCATCCGTCACGAGCGAGAGGCGAATGCCATCCTCCTGGCCGGAACTCCGCACCTCGACAAGCTGACGAGCCCCTACCCGTTCACCGAGCTACAGACCTCGGGACTGGCCGTGGGCCTGCCCGAGGGGCAGATGGGCAACTCGGAGGTCGGCCACACCAACATCGGCGCGGGCCGAATCGTCTACCAGGACCTGGTGCGCATCAACCGCGCGGCGGAGACCGGGGAGCTGGCGCAGAACCCCGTGCTGCGCGCGGCGATGGACGGCGTGAAGGCGGACGGCAAGGCGCTGCACCTGTTGGGGTTGGTGTCTCCGGGTGGCGTGCACTCGTCGATGGAGCACCTGTACGCGCTGCTGAAGGCCGCGCGGGAGCGGGGCGTTCCGCACGTCTACGTGCATGCGTTCCTGGATGGGCGCGACACGCCGCCGCAGAGCGCGCTGGGTTACGTGGAGGAGCTGGAGCGCTTCCTCCATGAGACGCACACGGGGCGCATCGCCACGGTGAGCGGGCGCTATTACGCGATGGACCGCGACAAGCGCTGGGACCGGGTGCAGCTCGCGTACGAGGCGCTGGTGTACGGCCGAGGGCCGAAGGCTCCGGATGCCCTGAGCGCGATTCGCGCGTCGTACGCGGAGAAGGTGACGGACGAGTTCGTGAAGCCCACGGTGCTGGCCAGCGGGGATGGGACTCCGGTGGGCCGCATCCAGGATGGGGACACGGTGCTGTTCTTCAACTTCCGCGCGGACCGCGCGCGCGAGCTGACGCAGGCGCTGGCGTACCCGAGCTTCAAGGACTTCGACCGGGGTGGACTGCGCCTGGGGCGCTACGTCTGTATGACTCAGTACGACGAGACGTTCGACTTGCCGGTGGCCTTCGCGCCGGACCAGCCGCAGGACATCTTCCCGGAGCTGCTGTCGCGCCAGGGGTTGCGACAGTTCCGCACGGCGGAGACGGAGAAGTACGCGCACGTGACGTTCTTCTTCAACGGCGGGCGCGAAGTCGTCTACCCGGGAGAGGACCGGTACCTGGTGCCCAGTCCGCGCGACGTGAAGACGTATGATTTGAAGCCGGAGATGTCGGCGCGCGAGGTGACGGCGGAGCTGGTGCGCCGGCTGGACTCGGGCACGTATGACTTCGCGCTGGCGAACTTCGCCAACCCGGACATGGTGGGGCACAGCGGCCGGCTGGACGCGGCGATGCAGGCGGTGCGCGTGGTGGACGAGTGCCTGGGCGTGCTCGGCAAGGCGTGCGAGCGCAACGGCTGGGTGCTGGCCATCTCCGCGGACCATGGCAACTGCGAGCAGATGGTGGACCCCGTCACGGGCGAGCCGCACACCGCGCACACGTTGAACCCGGTGCCGTTCCACCTCATCCACCCGGCGTTCCGAGGGCAGAAGCTGCGCCCCGGCATCCTCGCGGACATCGCCCCCACGCTGTGCAAGGTGATGGGCCTGCCCCAGTCGAAGGAGATGAACCGGCAGGGCGTGCTGCCCTGAGCTGACCGGGTCCTCTTGTTCCTACGATTGGACCGGACGCGGCTTCAACAGTCCCGCCCGGTCCAGCAGTTCCCGCACCTGCTCAGCCAGCGCTACGTGTCCCGGGTTGCTGGCCGTGAAGCGCTCGGGCGTGAGGACGATGAGGGTGCCCTTGCCCTCTATCTGCTCGATGCGCACCGGGGAGGGCAGTGGCGGCAATCTGCCCAGGCGATTCGAGAGGTACGTCATCCACCCCAAGGAAAAGGGCGCGGACTCAGGTTCGCGGTGTTGCCGCTCGTATGCATTTGACGTGGCAAACGCCCAATCGGGTTCCCAGGAGAACAGCATGCCGCGAACAACGCGCTCCAACACTGGTGCGGTGAGCACCCTGTCCGCGTTTGAGCCGCGCCACGGCAGGGAGAGCACGCAATGATTGGGAACGTCCGCTGAGACCATGCCGCCATTGATGCGAAGCGTCCCGCAATCTCCCGTGTCCCCACCGTTGTCGAACGAAATGCGAAACCCCAGTTCTTCGATGGCGGGTCCCCCGGGTTCACGGTTCACGCCTCGCCGGAACATCTCGGTAAGGGTGGGCACATCAGGCGGCATGAGGGGGTGTTTTCGCGCATCCTTCCGGGACCTGGCCGGCTTGTACCAGTGGGCGAGGAACGGATCACACTCGGCCAAAAGGTTGAGGAATGCCGCGGTATGACGAGCACAATCCTCGGGCGACGCCCTACGCGCCCCCCAGTAGGCTCCAGCGTAGTAGGTCTCTGGGTAGTTCTCGGTCTTGAGTGAAGCGTTCACGAAGCGCGCTCCTCTCGGCCCGCTCATGCCGCGTCATCAGGCAGCAGCGTGCACAGCAGCGCGTCGTCGGGCCCGAGCGGGCGCCAACCAGAAGGGGGTGGAGAGGTCCGGAGCGTGACTCGGGCGTTCTCGACGCGCCTGCGGTGCGTCTCCGGGATGTCGGTGGACCAGAAGGTCAGCATCTTCGCGACCACGAAGCGGGACTCGTCGTCCATGACCTCGGGCCATCCGTTCGGAAGGTACTCCGCCATGTTGCGCACCAGCGCATCTCGCACGAAGCGGGTGACCTGTTCGCGCGCCTCCGCCTCGGAGCGCAGCACGTTCAGAATCTGGAGGCCGGCGACCTCGCCCTTCTCCAACTCGTTGGCCAGTCCCATCAGCGAGACGGCGGGCCGTGCATCGGCGAAGGCGGTCAGCGAGTCGTAGCCCCGCTCGCGGACCCGCGCATACAGGCGAACCCTCCAGTTCCCCTGCCAGACCCGTCCACCGGTCATCTCCGTCTCCCTGGGATGAAGTTCATCGGGACGCCGTGGAACAACACGCGCTCCACAACGATGTCGAGGAACCCGGCGGCACGTCAACAGGCGCCCTCGTGGCACCCTCGCTGCATGGCACGCACCTCGTGCTGAGCGCCCTGCTGGACGTCCTCTATCCGCCCTCGTGCATCGCCTGCGCGCGAGTCCTCCCAGGCCCCGGGGCCTTCTTCTGCGAGACCTGCGACACGGCCGTGGAGCGCCTGCCACCCGGGTGCTGCCGCACCTGCGCGGAGCCCGGTGCCTTCCCTGGTGCTTCATGCCCGCGCTGCCGGGCCCACCCACCGCCCTTCTCTCGCGCCTGGGCTCCCTTCGCCCACGAGGGGCCCGTGGCTCGGGCCATCCATCGCTTCAAGTACGAAGACCATCCAGAGCTCGCCGCGCCCCTGGCGGAGCTTCTCGCGGACGAGGCTCGGAGCTTCCTCTCCCGGGCGCCGACCCGCGTCGTCGCCCTGCCCCTCCACACGCGCCGGTATCACTCCCGCAAGTACGACCAGGCCCAACTGCTCGCGGGCTCGCTGGCGAAGTCCCTGGGCCGTCAGGCCCCGGTGGGTTGGCTCACACGCACGCGCGAGACACAGCGGCAGGTGGGACTCACCGAAGCCGAGCGCTCCGACAACGTCGCGGACGCCTTCACCGCCTCGCCCGACGTCAGGGGCCGCGAGGTGCTCCTGCTCGACGATGTCTTCACCACCGGCGCCACCGCCCGCGCCGCCGCCACCGCATTGCATGAGGCCGGCGCCGTCCACGTCGAAGTGCTGACGCTCGCTCGCGCCTTCACCCTCACTTAAGGGAGGCACCAGCTTGCTGGCACCAAGGTCCGGTGGGGCAACAAGAACCCAGGGTCATCTTCACGCACCGAGCCACGCGCCCTCACTATTGGAGGCGGAGCATATGCACCATACAATTCGCCCCAGCCACAAGCCTTGGATGGGGGGAACATGAGAAACGCCTCAAGGAGTTCAAAACCCTCGAGAGCCAGAACACCTATCAACCTACTCTTCACCAAAACGCCTCCGCTAGGTGGCGCTGTTGCCGAGCAAGAGGTTGATCTCGCCAATTACTACATCGAACTCGACGACGAAAAACATCTCGATTCTATTCGCGAAAACATCCCTGGGCTTTTCATTTTCATCGGCCCCAAGGGAGTCGGGAAATCCGCTGTCCAGCGCATGGTCGAAGAGCGAAAAACGTCTTTCGATGCAAAAATCATCAGCATCAAACCAGAAGACATTGCTCTTTGGACACTCGCAAAGTCCACGCAACTAGCCGACGACATCTATAGCGGGCTCAATTCGCAATGGCTAAACAAACTCCTGTGGAACTATTTATTCATCCTCGAAATCCTCCGTCAGGAGTACGGCGACACACCTACACTTTGGAGCAAATTAGCAAGCGTCTTCAAGTCCGACATGAGTCGTGTCCGACGACTCATTGAAAGTGGGATTCGAGATAGCGCAGACCCCTCCCTCTCGTCGCGATTCATACAAGTAATAGAGGAAATCAAGCTCTCCGGGAAGGTTGGAGCCATCGAAGCCGCCACGGAGTTGAAACTCCGCGAACCTGCAACCAAACAACAGTCCGGCAACATTCTGAACGACTTGAGCACCGTAACAAGCAAGCTCAAAAATATTCTCGACCATAACTACATCATCCTATTGGATGACCTTGACCAAGAGTGGACTGGTGCCCCTCGTCACATAGAGCTTCTGGAGGCCCTCCTCTCCTCTCTTCAGACATTAAGCAGAAGTGGGAAAATCACCTTCGTTGTCGCATTGCGCGACGACATATACAAAGCCCTCTCCCCCGACGACCCTGACAAACTTCGCCAGTCAATTCGAGTAATGCACTGGACTCAAAAGTCCTTGAAAACAATAATCAGGGAGAGAATTCGATGGGCAACAAGCTACACGGCGTCGACGGCAGAAGGATTCCCCGAGATTTTCGAGGAAGGAATCAATCTCCACATGCTGTGGGAAGTGTGCGGCGACAACGCCCGACGGACGCTTTCCGTTGTAGACTCGCTCATTACTGAAGCACGTCGCGAAGGGAGAAGCAGAGTAACTAGCGACATCCTTAGAACTGTCGCCGAAAGAATGTCGACTGAGTTTCTACACGATCTCGACAACCTACACAAACACACAAAACCAGGCCTGAAATTTATTGCCCAGTCAGCAAGAAAGACCGGCAAGCAATTTAGCCTCAAGGATTCCCAGGAACTCTGTCTCGATCTACTTGTTCGCTTCGAGAACAATGAATCCGGCTGTCATCGGGCAAAATGGGCAGAGCAACTGGCTCACACCCCGGGAATGTTAATGGTCAGCCTACTTGAAACGGAATTTCTTCTATACAAATCAGGTAGAGACTCCGCCCCGAGACCATATACACCAAACGACGCAGTCGATGAGCGCACGTGGTTCGCAGTGAACCCTATCTATGCGCTAGGCCTTGGCCTTTAAGGACCGCACCTGCATCACGCCATCTTTGTACTCTGACCTCAGGAATAATCGAGAACGGACTCTCGCAGTCTTTTCCACCTAAAGAAAATGCTGCTCATATCCGCCTCGTCTTTCATGGAAATTCGCGTCGCCGCGCGTTGAATATGTCATACCGAGTCACATGTAGCCGAGTCATCAAAAACCCGGACCGGGTCAAAAAATAGGCCCATGCTGTCTTTCACTACCCATCTTCCGCGCGCGTGCGTCCCGTGGTCTTGGATACTTGCCGTGGTGACAGATTTCATCGTGTTCCACGGCTCAGTTCCCCCACTGAGAATGGAGTCCCAGATGAAACACCCCTTGTTGAGCACGCTCGCCGTGGCCGGTGCCTTCTGTGCACTGAGCACCCCCTCCGCCGCCGAAGCCCAGGTTCCTCCCCCGACCTGGGTCCGCCAGCTCGGCGCCAACATCGATGAACAGGCGCAGGCCGTCGCCGTCTCCGGCAACAGCGTCTACGTCGTGGGCCACACCTCCAGCCAGCTCGGCCCGGAGCTCAAGGCCGGTGGCACGGACGTCTTCCTCGCGAAGTACGACACCGCCGGCACGTTGCAGTGGGTCCACCAGCTCGGCACCTCGCAGGATGACCGCGCCACCGCCGTGGCCACCGACTCGGCCGGCAATGTCTACGTCACCGGCCATACCTTCGGCGGCTTCGACTTCTATGTGAACGCGGGCGGGTTCGATTACTTCGTCGCCCAGTACGACCCGCAGGGCAACCGTCAGTGGCTGCGGCAGAACGGCACGCAGATGGATGACTTCGCCACCGGCATCACCGTCGCCGACCACGACAAGGTCTTCATCTCCGGCTACACCGGCGGCAGCTTCGCCAACGGCGGCAACCCCAACAACTACGACATCATCGTCGCGCTCTACGACAACGGCGGCAACCCGTACTGGCTCCAGCAGCTCGGCTCGCCCAGCAGCGACATGGCGCGCGGCATCGCCGTGACGTCCACCTATGAAGTCTACGTGGTGGGCAACACGTTCGGCAGCCTCGACGGCGTCACCACGCCCGTGGGCACCGACATGTTCCTCATGAAGCTCGACATCCTCGGCGCCCAGCAGTGGGTCCGCCAGATTGACAGCTCCGACCTCGACGACGCCAAGGGCGTCGCCGTGAGCGCGGACGGCGGCGTGTACATCGCGGGAGACACGTTCGGCACGCTCGACGGCAACACCAACAATGGCACCATCGACGTACTGCTCGCGCGCTACGACGCTTCGGGCAACCGCGAGTGGAGCCGCCTGCTCGGCGGGACGCAGACCGACTACGCGTTCGGCGTCGCGGTCGCCCCCAACGGCACCGTGCAGGTGACCGGCTACACGACGGCCTCGCTGGACGGCAACGCCTACGCGGGCTCCCAGGACGTGTTCCTCTCCCGCTTCGACGCGCTCGGCACCAAGATTGGCACGCGCACGCTCGGCACGAACCGCTCGGACATCGGCCGCGGCGTGGCCGTGGATGCGGCGGGAAACACGTACGTCACCGGCCTCACCTTCGGCGGACTGGCGGGCAACACCAGCGCCGGCGGCTACGACGCGTTCCTCTGCCGCTTCTAAGGAGAGAATCCGGCACTGCCGCGCTCGGCGCGGAATTCCCGGACACCTGACGCCGCGCCCTTCTCGGTAGCCAAACGCGGGGGGCGCGGTAGCCTCGCGGCATGCGCAGGCTCCTCCTCATCCTCGTCCCCGCGTTGGTCTCGCTGCACTGTACCCACGCCACCGAGACCACCGTCCCCGCCAAGGCCACGGCGGCGACTCCCGAGTGGCCCGAAGCCCAGCCTCCCGCGCTGCGACTTCCGGACACCGTCCAGCCGCTCCACTACACGCTGGACCTGAAGCTGCTCTCCACCGAGCCGACCTTCTCCGGCACCGTCGCCATCGACGTGGACGTGCGCGAGCCGGTGCGTCAGGTCTGGCTTCACGGGCAGGATTTGGAGGTGAGCGCCGCCCGCGTGGAGAAGGACTCGCGCACGCTGGAGGCCAAGGCCGTCACCGCGAGCGAGGGACGGCTCGGCCTGCTGCTGCCGGAGACGCTGTCGCCCGGACGGGCGCGCATCGTCATCTCCTTCAGCGGCAAGGTGGATGCCGAGCGCAGCCGGGGCATCTACTCGCAGGCCGAAGGCGGCCACAACTACCTCTACACCTTCTTCGAGCCGGTGGACGCCAGGCGCGCCTTCCCCTGCTTCGACGAGCCGACCTTCAAGGTGCCCTGGCGGCTGCGCTTCACCGTGAAGGCCGGTGATGTGGCGCTCGCCAACCACGCCGTCGAAGCGAAGGAGACGCTGCCCGACGGGCTCGAGCGCATCACCTTCCGCGACAGCAAGCCCATGCCCAGCTACCTCGTGGCCTTCGTCGTGGGGCCCTTCGACGTGGTGGACGCGGGCACCACCGGCCGCAACAAGGTGCCGCTGCGCTTCATCGTCCCCAAGGGTCGCGGCGCGGAGACGGCCTACGCGGCCAGCGTCACCCCGCGCATCGTCACAGTGCTGGAGGACTTCTTCGACCAGGCCTACCCGTACGAGAAGCTCGACGTCGCGGTGGTGCCTCGCTACTGGGGCACCATGGAGCACCCGGGCATCGTGGCCCTGGGCCAGCCCCTGACGCTCATCCGCCCCGGCGAGGAGACGCTCCAGCGACGCAAGTGGTACGTCACCATCGCCGGCCACGAGCTGGGCCACTACTGGTTCGGCAACATCGTCACCTGCCGCTGGTGGGACGACATCTGGCTGAACGAGGCGCTGACGTCGTGGCTGGACCGCAAGCAGATGGATGGGTTCGACAAGAGCTGGGGCTTCGGCCAGGACGCCAGCACCAGCGCGCTGGCGGGCGCCATGGGCGCGGACACGCTCGCCACCGCGCTGCCGGTGCGCAAGCGCGTGACGACGCATGACGAGGTCATCGGCTCCTTCGACAACTCCACCACCTACGCCAAGGGCTCCGCCATCATCGGCATGTTCGAGTCCTGGCTGGGCCCGGACAAGCTGCGCGACATGCTGCGCACCCACGTGCGCAAGCACGAGTGGGGCACCGCGACGTCCGACGACTTCGCCACCACGCTCTCGGAGACCGCGGGCCCCGACGTCGCCCGCTCCTTCCGCAGCTTCATCGACCAGCCGGGCGCCCCCCGCATCTCCGCCCAGGTCCAGTGCGACGCGGGCAAGCCGCCGAAGCTGAAGCTGTCCCAGGAGCGCTACGTGCCCGCGGGCTCCTCCGCCGTCCAGGACCAGACCTGGTCGGTCCCCGTGTGCGTGCGCGCCGGTGGCGGCGCGGAGGACGTGCGCGTCTGCCAGTTGCTCTCCGAGCGCACCGGTGAGCTGGAGCTGCCCCTCCAGAAGTGTCCCCAGTGGGTGCTGCTCAACGCGGGAGGCGTGGGCTACTACCGCGCGGGCTACTCGTCGCAGCAGCTCACCCAGGTGCTCGCCGCGCCCAAGAAGGCGCTGACGGTGCCGGAGCGGCTGGCGCTCCTCGCGGACGTGGAGGCCTCGGTGAGCCGCGGCGATTTGCCGCTCGGCGAGGCGCTGAAGCTGGTGCCGGAGACCGCGACCGACAAGGACCGCTCCATCGTCCTGGGCGGCGCCCGCCTGCTCTATCTGGTGCAGGAGGACCACCTCACCCCGGCCGAGCGCTCGCGCTTCCGCACCTGGGTGGGACAGCTCTACGGCCCGCGCGCCAAGGCCCTGGGCTGGCAGCCTGGGAAGGACGACAGCGACGAAGTGAAGCAGACGCGCTCGCTGCACCTCGCCCTGGCGACGGTGACCGGGCATCACCCCGCCCTGGTGCACGAGGCCCAGACTCTCGCGGCCCGGTGGCTCGCGAAGCGCGACAGCGTGGACCCGGAGGCGGTGAACCTGGTGCTGACGGTGGCAGCGCGCAACGCCGACCGCGCCCTCCACGACACCCTGCTCGACCGGGCGCGCAAGGCCGAGGACCGCAACGAGCGCACCCGGATGATCACCGCTCTCGCCGGCTTCCGCGACCCGGCCCTCGTGAAGGAGAACCTGAATCTGGCGATGAAGGAGTTCGACGTGCGCGACTCACGTCCCCTGTTCGGCGGGGCCTTCTCCGAGCCGGAGACGCGCGAGGTGGCCTGGAGCTTCTACCGCGAGCACTTCGACACGCTCGCCGCCCGCGTCCGCTCGGACGAACTGGGCTGGCTCATCGCGATGACGGGCTCGCTCTGTGACGACAAGCTCCGCGCGGAGGTGGAGGCATTCCTCGGTCCCCGCGTCGACAAGCTGGAGGGCGCGGCGCGCTCCTACGCCCGGGCGCTGGAGTCCATCCGCCTGTGCGTGGAGGCCGACCGCCTGAATCTCACGAGCCTGAAGTCCTTCCTGAGCCGCCCGCCTCCCGTCGCCAGCACTCCCGCGAAGTAGCGCGCGAGCAAGGAGCTCCCTCGCCCGCCGGGGGAGCCTCCCGCCACGTCTGGCGGACAACAGATTCCCGCCCGGGGAGCCGTTCCACCCACCGGGCGGACCGCGCTACACAGAGGCCATGTTCGACGCCGCGCGCTACCTGGAACGCATCAACGCCTCCTCGCGGGCGTCGCTGGCCACGCTGCACCGCGCGCATCTTGAGGCAGTGCCGTTCGAGAACCTGGACATCCACCTGGGCCGCCCCATCCGGCTCGACGCGGACGCCCTCTTCGACAAGGTCGTCACCCGTCGGCGCGGCGGCTTCTGCTACGAGCTCAACGGCCTCTTCTCCCGGCTGCTCGCGGCCCGGGGATTCAACGTCACGCCGCTGTCCGCGCGCGTCGCCTCGGACGACAAGGACGGGACCTTCGGCCCGGAGTTCGACCACCTGACGCTCCAGGTGGAGGACGGAGGCGAACAGTGGCTCGTCGACGTCGGCTTCGGGGACGGCTTCATCGAGCCTCTGCGCCTGGACGAGCGCGGCGTGCAGACGCGCGACGGGCGCGACTACCGGCTGTCCGAGGACGGCGAGGGACTCATGCTGTCGCGCGAATCGGAGAAGGGCTGGGAGGCGCAGTACGCGCTCTCCCTCGTCCCTCGCGTGCTGGAGGACTTCACCGGCATGTGCCACCATCACCAGACGTCGCCCGCGTCCATCTTCACGCAGCGACGGCTGTGCACGAAGGCGACGCCGAAGGGCCGCGTCACCCTCAAGGAAGGCGCCCTCGTCCTCACCGAGGGACAGGAGCGCCGCGAGCTGCCCGTCGTGGACGAGGACTCCCGTCGACAGGTGCTCGCGGAGCACTTCGGCGTCGTGCTCTAGCGTCCGCGCGAGCTCAGGGCTGCGGCTTGCTGGCCGCGGCCTTCATCCGCTCCATGCTCTGGATGTACTCCTCCACCGAGTCGAGGCCCACGGCGGCCCGACGCGCATTCACGTTCGCCGGGTCCTCCAGCAGCTTGGGCACCATCTTCCCGGCGTCATCCGGCTCCAACTGGGTGGCGTAGCGCTGCGGCTTGTCGGTGTTCACCAGCACCCGGTCCGTGAGGTACGCGAGCTCCTTGGCCGAGCCCTCTCCCTGCGCCACGGCCTTCTCCAGCATGGGGAGGACCTGCTCCTGGAACGCCACGTCCTTGTCCGCGTGCTGCACCATCAACCACGCGCTGAAGGTGGCGCGCGCGCCCACCAGGGCCTTGCCCGGCCAACCCCGCTTCGCGATGACGTCCTTGAGGAAGGCCGTGTTGCTGGCGTCGACCTTGAGCATCTCCGCCTTGACGGCCTCGTCCTTGAACTGCGAGGCGACGAGCAGCCTGCGCACCCGCTGGTCCTCCTCGGCGCGCTTCAACAGCTCGTCGCGCAGCGCCGGGTCCGCGGCCTCGTACTGCTTCGCCTCCGCCGCGGCGATTCGCTCCCGCAGCGGCGCGAAGCCGGACAGGTTCCGGATGCTGTCCAGGTCCGTGTCCTGGTCCAGGTGCTTCGCGTCGTCGAAGCCCTCGTCCACGGCGCGCGCCAGCCAGACCAGCGCCTCCTCGGGCTGCTTCGCGAGGGACGCCGAGCAGGCCGCGCTGTAGGCCATGACCTTGCCTCGCACCCCGCCCTCCCAGGCGCGGCGGTACAGCACCAGCGCGCCCGCGTCGTCGCCCTTCCTGGACAGCCCATGGGCTTCGGCGGAGGCCTGCTTCGCCTCGGGCGTGGCGACGGGCTTGGGCGTCGCGGACGCGGCGGCCTCCGAAGCGGCGGACTTCGAGGCACCTCCCCCGTGGGCACAGGCGGTCAGGTTCAGCGCGGTGAGCAGGATGACGAGACGACGCATGGGGCTCCGGGGTGTGGGGGTGAGAGGCCCGGCCCTCCGAAGGCGTCCTCGGGGGCACCGGGGAAGCGCAGTCTAGGCGGGGTTTTCGAGACCCCAAGCGATTGAACCGCCTGGAGCCGCCCAAAACCTACCCGCACCTACCCCGTTCCCCTCTGCACGCCGGGTGACGTTTTCGGTTGCCTGTCCGCCATCCAGGGCCGCATGCAGGGGAAGGCCCCGAAGGGCCCGCCTGTTCATCGGCGTCGGCGGCCCCGGAATACGCGGGGCCCTCGCCCCACACGCATGTCGCACCGAGGAGAACGGATGTCCCGCTTCACATCGCTGGCCGCAGTCTTCGTGCTCACCTGCCCCCTCTGGGTGCAGGCCCGGCCCGCGGCGGACGAGACAGCCCGCTTGTACGCGGCCGAGGCGCTGAAGCAGGCGTCCTCGCCTCGGGGCGCCGCGGGTCTCCTCCGGCTGCACTCGCTGGTGGACGAGGTGGAGGACCTCACGCCGCTGGTGAGCACCTACTCGTACGTGGCCTCGCGGCGGCAGTTCGATGCGAACACCCGCGCCACCGCGCAGCTGCTCCTCCTGGACACCGAGCGCGCCCGGGGCCGGCTGACGCGCGCGGGCGAGGTGAAGACGTGGATGGGCTTCATGGGCGACTACTACGTCGTCGGCGGCTTCGACAACGAGGGCAAGTCCGGCTGTGACACGGACTTCGGCCCCGAGGCGGCCAGCCTGGACTTGGGCGCGACATACGCGGGCGCCAAGGGACGTCAGGTGTCCTGGCGCAAGCTGACCGCGAACACCGCGGATGGCTACGTGGACCTGGCCACCGCCGTGCGCCCCAACCGCGAGGCCGTGGCCTACGCCGTCACCTGGCTGGAGTCCTCGCAGGAGACGCGCGTGGCGCTGGGCCTGGGCACCTCCGGCGCCTTCCGCCTGTGGGTGAACGGACAGCTCGCCGCGAAGGAGGACCGGTACAACCTGCCGCGCCCGGACCAGTCCCGCGTGTCCGTGAAGCTGCGCAAGGGCCTCAACCGCGTGCTCCTCAAGGTGTGCCAGGAGACGGGCCCGCTCGGCTTCTACCTGCGCCAGGAGTCGCCGTCCGTGCGCGCGTCGCTGCCCGCCAAGGCCCCCGCGGTGGAGCGCGGCGCGGCCCCCGCTCCCCAGACGCTGCCCACGCTGACCTCCGCGCTGCGGGCCATGGTGGAGAGGAACCCCGACGACGCGGCGCTGCGCGGGGACTACGCGCGGGTGCTCGGCTTCTTCCGGGGCTTCGATGACCGCGAGCACACCGCCACCGCGGAAGCCACGCGCGCGGCGGAGCTGGCGCCCAAGGACGCGCGCCTGCAGATGCTCGCGGCGAGCCTCCAGCGCGATGACCTGAACGAGCGCCGCCGCTTCCTGGAGGCCGCCGTGGCCGCGGACCCCACGCTGCCCGAGGCCCGCGTGGCCCTGGCGGACTTCGAGCTGGAGCGCGGCCACCCCGAGCGCGTCATCGCGCTGGTGACGCCCGTGCTGGAGAAGACGCCCGAGGATGCCTCCGCCCGCCTGGTGCTGGCTCGCGCCCACGAGGCCCTGGGTGAGCGCCCGCGCTCGCACGCGCTGGTGGAGGAGGCCTTCCGGTACCAGCCCCGTCAGCCGCGCGCGGTGCGCAACGCGGCGCAGATTTCCCGGCAGCTCGGCCGCAACCGCGAGGCGATGGACCGGATGCGCGTGGTGCTGGCGCTGCGCTTCGACGACACTGGCACGCGCCGCGCGCTGGCCTCGCTGCTGGCGGACTCCGGCGAGGTGGAGGCCGCCGAGCGCGAGTACGCGCAGTTGGTCGCCCTCAACCCGTTCGACAACGGCTCGCGCGTGCGGCTGGCGGAGCTGAAGGCCAGCAACGGCGAGGTGGAGCCGGCGATGGCCCTCTTCGCGGAGGCCCGCGCCCTGTCCCCGGATGAGCCGGAGGTCTACGAGCGCGAGGGCCGCGCCCTGCTCGCCGCGGGCCGCCGCGAGCCCGCGCTGGCCGCCTTCGAGAAATCGCTGGTGCTGCGTCCGCAGAACCCCGGCCTGAAGGAGGCCCTGCGCGCCCTCAAGGGCGAGGGCGCCGGCGCCGGCATGCAGCACGTGGTGGACGCCAGGCCCCTGGCCAGGGAGGCCGAGGCGTACGTCCACGAGGACGCCATCTACCTGGTCGACAACACCTTCGTGCATGTCCAGAAGAGCGGCCTGTCCAGCCGGCTGACGCAGATGGTGGTGAAGGTGCAGAACGCGCGCGGCGTGGACGCCTTCCGCACCCTGCCCATCACCTACTCCCCGGACCGGCAGGAGGTGCGCATCCTCCGCGCCCGGGTGACGAAGACGGACGGCTCCGTGGTGGAGAGCTACGGGGAGAACGACCGCAACATCAACGAGCCGTGGACGGGCATGTACTACGACGCCCGCGCCAAGGTGCTCTCCTTCCCGTCCCTGGCCGCCGGCGACACGCTGGAGGTGACGTACCGCCTGGACGACACCGCGCAGGAGAACCTCCTGTCGGACTACTGGGGTGACGTGGAGAGCGTGCAGGGCGTCTATCCCAAGCTGCGCTTCCAGTACCTGGTGGAGATGCCCAAGGAGCGCCCGCTCTACTGGAACAAGAGCCGGCTGCAGGGCGTGGAGAGCACGCAGGAGCCAGTGGACGGCGGGCGCGTGCTGTACCGGTGGAACTCGAAGCACGTGGCCAAGGTCGTTCCGGAGCCGGGCATGCCGGGCTGGGCGGAAGTCGCGCAGAACCTCCACGTCTCCACCTACCAGACATGGGACCAGGTGGGCCGCTACTGGTGGGGCCTCGTCCGGGACCAGCTCCAGCCAAACACGGAGCTGAAGCAGACGGTGGACCAGGTGCTCCAGGGCGTGGACCGGAAGAACGAGCTGGCGGTGGTGCGCGCCATCTACAACTTCGTGGTGACGAACACGCGCTACGTCGCGCTCGAGTTCGGCATCCACGGCTTCAAGCCCTATCGAGTCGACCGCGTGCTGTCGCGGCGCTTCGGCGACTGCAAGGACAAGGCGAGCCTCATCCACTCGATGCTGCGGGTGGCGGGCGTGGACAGCCGGCTCGTCCTCCTGCGCATGCGCAACCTGGGCGCGCTGGACGCGGAGCCCGCGAGCCTGGCGGCCTTCAACCACGCGATTGCGTATGTTCCCAAGTTCGATTTGTACCTGGATGGCACGGCGGAGTTCCACGGGGCGAAGGAGCTGCCCAGCGCGGACCGGGTGGCCAACGTGCTGGTGGTGGAGCCGGACGGCAAGAGCACCTTCCTCACCACGCCGGAGGCGAAGGCCGAGGACAACGCCACGGGCCTGAAGATGGACGTGACGCTGCGCGCGGACGGCAGCGCGGAGGTGAAGGGCGTCAGCTCCGTGAGCGGCCAGAGCGCGCCGGAGTACCGCCGGGCCTACCGTCCGGAGGCCACGCGCAAGTCCACCTTCGAGCGGGCGTGGGCGCAGAGCTTCCCCGGCCTGACGGTGAACCAGGTGTCGCTGAGTGACACCACCCGTCTGGATGACGACGTGACGATGGACTTCCTCATGAGCATCCCCCGCTACGCGGAGGTGATGCCCAACGCCGTGCGCTTCCTGCCCTTCGGCACGGGCCGCACCTACCAGCAGGCCTTCGCCCCGCTGGCGGAGCGCCGGTTCGACCTGGTGATGCAGAGCCCGTGGGTCAACAACTTCAACCTGCGCTACACGCTGCCCGCGGGCTGGTCCGTGACGGAGCTGCCGCAGGCGGTGGAGGAGACGAACGCGTTCGGCCGCCTCAAGCTCACCTACCGCGTGGAGGAGGGCAGGCTCATCGCCGAGGGCGAGGTGAAGCTCTCCGTCGCGCGCGTGAAGGCGGACGAGTACCCCGAGTTCAGGGAGTTCCTCGGCCGCGTGGACCGCGCCTTCGGTCGCCGGGTCATCATCCAGGGCCCCGGCGGTCGCACCGCGTCCCTCGTGCGGTAGCTCGTCGCGAAACTTCCGCCCCGCGTCTGGCGTGGGCGGAAGGCCGTGCGTCCCGCTTCAGGGGCGGGGCGCGCGGGCGGCGAAGGTGGTGGCGACGATGCGGTCGGCGATGGCGGGCCGCTCCTGCCCCATGTGCAGCGTGTTGACGGAGTAGACCAGGCGCCGGCGCAAATCCCGCGTGGCCCCCATGCCGTTGTTGTAGCCGTGCCGGTCTCCGCTCTTGCCCCACAGCGTCAGGCCGTTGACCTCGAAGCGCGTCAGGCCCGCGCCGTGGCTCGCGGGAGCACCCTCCGGCGTGAGCACGTCCGGCACGGTGAACAGCTCCCGCAGCTGCGCGGGCGGCAACAGCCAGCCCCGGAAGAGCGCGGAGAGGAACGTGTCCAGGTCGGCCGTGGTGGAGAGCATCTCCCCGGCGGCCCAGGGGATGGACTGGTTCGCCTCGGTGATGTCGACCAGGCTCACCGTGCCGTCCGGGCCGGTGACGGCCTCGTAGCCGCGCGCGTGGGGCCCGGGAATCGTCGGGTCATTGCCGGGCACGGACGTGTCGCGCAGGTGGAGCGGCGCCAGGATTCGCTCGCGCACCGCGTGGCTGTAGGGCCGGCCGGTGACTTTCTCGATGAGCAGCCCCGCCACGAGGTAGCCGATGTTGCCGTACTCCTGCTGGGTGCCCGGCGCGAAGCGGGGCCCCTGGGGCAGCGCCAGCGCGACGAGCTCCCGGGGCGACCAGCGACGGAACCGGTTGTCGGAGAACCACTCCGGGTCCTTCGACGGCAGCGGGACGTTGGGCAGGCCGTGCGTGTGGTTCAGCAGTTGCCGCACGGTGATGAGGCCGAAGGTGGGGGGCAGGAGGCCGGGCAGGTAATGTTGCACCGGCCGGTCCAGGTCCACGCGGCGCTCCGCGGCGAGCTGCGACACCACGGTGGCGGTGAACGTCTTCGTGATGCTGCCGATGCGGAAGCGCGCATCCGTGGGCACGGGCGTGCCCGCGTGGACATCCGCGACGCCGGACGCTCCGAGCCAGCGACCCGCGGCGCCATTGATGCGGACCTGCGCCGCCGTCGTATTCGCGTCCGGAAGGCCCGTGAGGACGCGGCGCAGCGCGTCCCGGTCCAGAGGCGCCAGGAGCGACTGCTCCCAGTCCAGCCCCTGTTCACTGGTCTCCACTTCGTTGGTGGCGGCATCGTCACCTGGGCCACATCCCGCCCCCGAGAAGCTCACCACCAGCACCGCTGCACCCACCCGCAGACCCCGGCGCGGGACATCCATGTTCCATCTCCCGTGAAAATCGGCCCGGGAGCAGAACACCAGCGGAGAGGAGGCCTGTCACCCGACTCGTAGGCCTTTCGTGGAATGTCCTACGACTCGTCACCGAAATCGTCGAGCCGCCACCGTGCCGTTACCCTCCGGTGCGGCGTCACGACTCCACGAGCGCGGACAGGAGCTTGCGCACGTCCTCCGGACCGCTGACGCGATACGTGGCGCGCGAGGGTTTGTTGCCCGCGTGAATCGTGAGCCCGCCCTCGGGCATGGCCGCGAACATGTCCTCGTCCGTGCGGTCATCGCCCACGGCCACCACCAGCGTGCCCGGCGGCAGCTGACGCGTCACCGAGTCCACCACGCGGCCCTTGTTCACACCGTGGGGCCGCACCTCCACCACCTTGTCTCCGGGGAGGATGTCCACGGGACGACGGGCGAAGGTCTCCGCCAGCTTCAGCCGCAGCTCGCGGGACTGGAGCGCGCCGAACTCCGGGTCCACCTGGCGGTAGTGCCACGCCAGCGACGCGGACTTCTCCTCCACGAACGAGCCCGGCACGCGCGCGGCGAACTCGTCGAGCATGGGGCGCGCGGCGTCCTTCCACTCCGCCGTCACGCCGTCCAGCATCCGCCACGCATCCGACGGCTTGGGGCGGGACCACAGGCCATGCTCCGCGTGCAGGCCCATGGGCAGCGCTCCGAACCACGCCTCCAGCGTCTCCTTGGGCCGGCCGCTGACCACGCTCACCGTGGTGTTCGGCCGCGCCACCAGCTTCGCCAGCAGCGCGCGCAGGGCGTCATCCGGCGCGGCCAGCTCCGGCCGGGCCGCGAAGCCCACCAGCGTCCCGTCGTAGTCGAGCATCAGCGACAGGTGCCGCGCCGACTTCATGACCTCCAGCGCCTCCGCGCCGCCCTTCACGTCGCGGATGGAGACCGAGGGCAGGCCCTGGAGCCGGCCCAGGAAGGAGGACACCCACCAATGCACGTCGTGGGCCCTCACCTGCGCGCGCAGGGCACGCATGCGCTCGCGGCGCTCGTGCTCGCCCATCTCCAGCGCCTGCTCAATCGCGTCCGCCGTCGTCTCCACGTCGTACGGGTTGACGGTGAGCGCCTTGTTCAGCTCGTCGGCGGCGCCGGCGAACTCGCTGAGCACCAGCACGCCGTCCTCGTCCGGCCGGGAGGCGCAGAACTCCTTGGCCACCAGGTTCATGCCGTCCCGCACGGGCGTCACGAGCATGACGTCCGCCGCGCGGTACAGCCCGGCGAGCTGCTTCTCGTTGAAGGAGCGGTAGAGGTAGTGCACCGGCACGTTCCGCACGGTGCCGTACTGGCCATTGATGCGGCCCACCAGCTCGTTCACCTGCTCGCGGTACGTGGCGTACGCCTCCACCTGCGTCCGGCTGGGCACTGCCACCTGGATGAAGCGCAGGCGCCCGCGCCACGAGGGCTCGCGCTCCAGCACGCGCTGCACCGCCAGGAGCCTGCGGGGGATGCCCTTGGTGTAGTCGAGCCGGTCGATGCCCAAGAGGATGCGCTGGCCCTCCGCGCCGCGGCGCAGGGAGGCCACCTCCTCCAGCACGTTCTCCTCCTTCGCGAGCGTGTCGAAGGAGTCCGAGT
The DNA here is from genome assembly GCF_013372595.1 of Myxococcus sp. AM011. Lineage (NCBI taxonomy): Bacteria > Pseudomonadati > Myxococcota > Myxococcia > Myxococcales > Myxococcaceae > Myxococcus > Myxococcus sp. AM011. The sequence goes on along the minus strand of NZ_JABXEM010000092.1, from coordinate 13,344 downwards.
CGATGCCCATGGGGAAGGCGCCCACGCGCACCTGCCGGCCTTCCCACATGATGCGGTCCACATCCGTGTCCAGGCCGAGCTGGCGCAACAGGGAGCCGGAGAAGTGCCGCACGTAGCTCACGGTGTGGAAGCCGATGAGGTCCGCGCCGAGCAGGCCCTTCAGCAGCGCCTCGCGCCTGGGCAGCGTGCGGAAGATTTCCGACGAGGGGAACGGGATGTGGTGGAAGTACCCGATGCGGGCCTCGGGGAGCCGCTGTCGCAACATCCCTGGCACCAGCATCAACTGGTAGTCATGCACCCAGATGGTGTCGCCCGGCTGGTACTGCTTCGCGGTGAGGTCCGCGAAGCGCTCGTTGACCTTGCGGTACACGTCCCAGTCGCGGTCCTGCCGGGGGATGCGGTCCAGCATGTAGTGGCACAGCGGCCAGAGGACCCGGTTGGAGTAGCCCTCGTAGTACCGGGCCACCTCGCTCGGGGTGAGGTGGATGGGCACGTAGCGCTGCTCCGCGAGCTGCTCCTCCACCCTGGCGCGTTGGGTTTCCGACAACCGGCTCATCTCGCCGGGCCAGCCAATCCACTGGCCTCCGGAGCGTTCATGAGGTCTGCGCAACCCCGTGGCGAGTCCGCCGGCACTGCTCACCACGGAGACGCTGTCCTTCTCCGCCTTGACGGTGACGGGGAGACGATTGGAGACGAGCAGGAGTCGAGGCATAGGCCCCTGACCCTTATTCACTCCCTCCTCGAATGGCCATCTTCGAATCGCGCGAGGTGGCGATTGGTGGACCCTCGAGCGCGGCGCGCGGCGCCCATCCGAGGCGAGCCAACAGCGCGGGCTCGCGGCCCGGTTTCCAGATGAACGCATCCAGCACATAGTGCGTGGCCTGCGGCAACGCGAGCAGCGGCACCACCAGCGCCCGCAGGTCCGGCGAGAGTCCCACGCCCGCACTTCCAAAAAGGTCGGGCCGGTCGTGCCAGATGAAGCGGTCCCACAACAGTTCCTCGGTGAACGCCAGCGCGACGAGGAACAGGAGGAAGCCAGGGAGCCCCGCGCGGAGCACGGCGCCCGCCGCGCCATAGCGGCCCTCCTCGCCGCGTCCGCGCGAGTAGCGGAACAGCAGCGCGAAGTACGGCACGCCGTGCAGCACGACGTTCATCACCGTGAAGGTGAAGTCGTCGCGCGCGAGGACGATGCCGCCGAACCACGTCACCCACGTGGCGCCGACGAGCAGCACCTTGCCGACCTGGAGGCCCTCGCCACGCGCGACGCGCAGCCCCTGGAAGCCGAGCCACGCCACCAGCACCACCGCATGCAGCGCCAGCGCCAGCGTGCCCATCCACGTGGGGAGGCCCGGGAGGAAATCGCCCTCCACGAACCACCAGAACGCGCGGGGCAGGTTCGCATGCCACCACACGACGGGGCCCACGGTGGCGGCGTAGATGGCGGCGGCGTCCAGGCGACGCTCGAAGTCGGAGGCGCGGGCCTTGCGCGTGTACAGCGCCACCCAGCCGTACTGCTGACGGACGAAGTGGAACAGGGCCACGTAGGCGAAGAGCGTCCAGAACGCGCCCGGTGACACCTGGTGCGCCAGCACGCCCGCTACCCAGGCGACGAGGGGCGCGGCCATGTACAGACCGGGGCGTCGGCGCAGTTCTTCCGGGTCCAGGTAGGTGCGGAACAGCGTGGACCAGACGTGGGCCACGTCCACGCAGACGACGAGCAGGAGCCACGCCCACACAGGCGTGTCCCCCACCGTCCCCAGCCACGGGGACGCGAGCACGAGGGCCACGGAGATGAGCGCACTGCCGGCGAAGACAGCGAGGTCCACGCGCGGACCGAACAACCAGCTCTGAGAGGGCGCGAGGAGGCGGGGCATCCGGACCGTGAGGCTATCAGCCCCCAAGTCGACCGGCACCCAGGCTCGGATTGGGCGATGGGCCGCCGGGGCGATACAACCCCGAGGCAAGCGCGGCGCGCCTCCCGCGTAGTGCGCCTGTCGCCCTTCCGCCGTGAGCCCGCGTCCGCCATGCCCTCGACTCCCCCGCCCCCTCGCTTCCGTCGCCGGCTGCTGGCGGTGATGCTGCTCGCGGGGCTCGTCCCACTGGTGCTGCTGGGCGTCGTGGCCCAGGGCGCGCTGGAGCGGGTGCTGTCCGTCTCGGTGGCCCCCGTGGAGGCGGTGCTGGATGACGTGTCCCTGGACCTGGAGCGCCGGGGCCTGCCTCGCGGCTCCCTGGACGAAGCTCGACTCCATCTGGCCCAGGCGGAGCTGACACGTCGGGCCCTGGTGCGGCGCGTGCCCGCGTTCATCACCGTCCTCGTCCTCGTCTCGGGCTGCGTGCTGGCGGTGGCCGCCGTGCTGCTCGGTCGTGCGCTGACCCGGCCGGTGACGACCTTGACCGAGGGCATGTGGGCCTATGCGCGAGGCGACCTCTCGGTGCGGCTGCCCGCGACGGACCCGCCCCGGGACGAGCTTCAGTTCCTCCTGGGACAGTTCAACCGCATGGGCCAGGAGCTGGTCGCCCAGCGCGAGCGACTCAAATCCGCCGAGCAGATCGCCGCATGGCAGGACGTGGCCCGCTCGCTCGCCCACGAGCTGAAGAATCCCCTCACCGCGATGAAGCTCTCACTCGCGCGCCTGTCTCGCGCGGACACCGGGTCCCCTTCGGACGCCACGCGCGTCACCGAGTCCGTGGCCCTGCTCCAGGAGGAAGTGGAGCTGCTGATGCGGATGACCCAGAGCTTCTCCACCTTCGCGCGACTGCCCGCCCCGCGCTTCCAGGACGTGCCCCTGCGCCCGCTGCTCTCCGAAATCCGCGCGCTGTACGCGGAGACCTCGCCCGTGCCCGTGGAGCTCGTACCCGGTCCGGACGTCTCGCTGCGCGCGGACCCGGACGGCCTGCGCCGCCTGTTCGGCAACCTCGTGAAGAACGCCGCCGAGGCCTCCACCGAGGGCGCCCCTCCCGTGCGAATCGCCCTGGAGGCCGCGACGGAGCACACCGTGCGCGTCACCGTGACGGATGGAGGCAGCGGTGTCCCCGCGGTCATCGAGGGCGCGGCCCTCACGCGCGGTCTCTTCAGCACCAAGCCCGAGGGCAGTGGGCTGGGCCTGCCCATCTCCCAGAAAATCACCCACGAACACGGCGGCACGCTCCGACTGGAGCCCGCGCCCGGCGGCGGTACGCTCGCGCGCGTGGAGCTGCCCTTCATTCCCCCTTCGTCCCGCGTGCCCACGACATGAAGCCCGGCCCCCGCATCCTCGTCGTCGACGACGACCCTGGCGTCCTCAAGGCCCTGCGTGGCCTCTTGAGCGACGAGGGCTTCACCTCCGTGGAGGCCCGCTCCACCGCCGAGGCCACCCGCGTCCTCGAATCCCCCGAGGGCCTCCCCGCGATGATGCTGCTCGACCTGCGCATGCCGGGCGAGACGGGGCTGGAGTTCCTCGCGCGACTGCCGCGTCCCCTGCCCGTGCCCGTCGTCGTCCTGTCGGGCGAGGCCTCGCCATCAGAAGCCGCGCAGGCCCTGAAGCTCGGCGCCACCGACTTCGTGGAGAAGCCCCCTTCACCCGAGCGACTCGTCACGGCGCTGCGCAACGCCCTGGCGCTCGGCGCGCTCCAGGAGGAACGCGAGCGACTGCTGGACGCGCTCGCACGCCCAGGACATCTCGTCGGCGACAGTCCCAGCATGGGAGCCCTGCGTCAGCTCATCGCGCGCGTGGGGCCCAGCGACACGGCGGTGCTGATTACCGGTGAAACGGGCACGGGAAAGGAGCGCGTCGCGCGGGCGCTGCACCTGGCCTCGGGACGCAAGGGACGACTCGTCGCCGTCAACTGCGCCGCGATTCCCGCCACGCTGCTGGAGAGCGAACTGTTCGGCCATGAGAAGGGCGCGTTCTCCGGCGCGGTGAATCGGCGCGCGGGGCGCATCGAACAGGCGCACGGTGGCACGCTGCTTTTGGACGAGATTGGCGACATGCCGCTGGAGCTGCAGGCCAAGCTCTTGCGCGTACTGGAGACGCGCGAAGTGGAGCGACTGGGCGGCTCGGTACCCGTGCCGGTGGACGCGCGCATCCTCGCGGCGACCCATCAGGAACTGGCCCGCGCGGTGAAAGAGGGACGCTTCCGTCAGGACCTCTTCTTCCGCCTCAACGTCATGCCCCTGCACATCCCGCCACTGCGCGAGCGCCTCGAGGACCTGCTCCCACTGGCGCGCGCCTTCGCGGCCGAATTCGCCGGACCAGAAGCACCCCTCGTGCTGGCCCCCGGCGCGGAGACGGCGCTGCGCGCCTACCCGTGGCCCGGCAACGTGCGCGAGCTGCGCAACGTCATCGAGCGGCTCAACCTGCTGCGAGGCGGAGGACCGCTGACGCTCGGACCCGAGGCCGTCGTCGCGCCCCAGGCCACGGCTCCCACCACGCGCCCCAGCCTCGGCGAGAAGAGCTACCGCGAGCACGTGGAGGACTTCGAGCGGGAGCTCATCCGCGCCGCGCTCCAGGAGGGCGAGAGCATCGCCGGTGCCGCGCGGCTGTTGCAGGTGGACCGAGGCAACCTCTACCGGCGAATCAAGGCGCTCGGGCTCCCGGTGGCCTGAGCGCATCGACACCGTCCTCGCGCTACGGCCGGGGCTTCACGTCGGTGTTCTGCCCCGCGACGATGCGCCACGTGCCGTCCACGCGGTTCATCACGTAGCGCATCTGGGTCCGCAGCAGACCCGGCTCCGTGTTCTGGACACCGGGAGGCAGACCCGCATGTCCGGTCACCTCGTGCGTCGTGTCCACCACGGCCACGTCGCGCGCGGGGAAGCTCACCCGCCGGATGGTGACCTTGTCCTGACTGCCCTTGAAGAGGGTCTGGAAGATGGCCGCGTGGCGCTCCTGAATCTGCGGCTGTCCTTCGAACACCGTGCCGACGATGTTGATGAAGTCCGCGTCCGGCGCGAAGTCCTTGGACCACACCACCGCGTCCTGGCGGTTCCACGCCTGGGTCTGCACGTCCACCATCTGACGGATGTCCTGCTCGTCCCGCGCAGGGTCGACGTGCGCGCAGGCCTGGGACAGCAGCAACGCGCACACCAGGGCCAACCGGGTGGGAACACTGCGAATCACGGTGAAGCTCCTTGCTTGGAAGAGGGCCCGGCAGCCTGCCACAAGCCCGAGCGAAGCCGAGCCCCAGCGTCTCCCGCACTCGCACTCCCCGCGCGATTCTCGGCCAGCAGGAAACCCAGGAAGCCCCGGGTGCGATAATCCCTCCGGACCCATCCCCAGGTCGCCCCACCAGGAAGAGCCGCCCCATGTCGAACCGCATCGGCCGCCCCGCATTCACTCCCGCCACGCAGCCCGGGTCCGGCATGGAGCGTGAGCGCGCGGCCCGGCCCACCGGTGAGAAGGCGCCTCTGGGCCATGCGCAGGTCGACCAGTTCGAGTCCCGCGCCACGCGTCCCCAGGTCAGCGCGTCGCTGCTCGGTGGAGTCGCCGCGACGACGGCGGTAAGCGCGAAGGCGCTCGACATCCAGCCCCAGCTCCACGCGGCCACCGGCTACGAGGCGCGCTTCGAGCAAGGCGGCCGGAAGGCCAACGCCTTCGTGGAAGGCCAGGGACAGGTGAGCCTGCCCACGGGCCCCGGCCGAGGCCCCTCCTTCCACGCCGAGGCGGGCAAGCCGCTGACGGTGTCGGCGGACCCGGCGCGCTTCTCGTCGCAGTACGAGAAGGTGGAGCTGGTGTGGCGGCTGGTCCCCGGGGGCACGGAGACGGCGATTCCGCTGACCGACGGCAGCCGTGACGCGAATGGCCGGCTGAACATCCAGCCCGGGACGTTCACCCTTCCTCCCGACGCCACGGGCCTGGTGCGGCTGTCATTCCGCACCACCGGCGCCGACGGGCGCGTCAGCAACCAGTGGGACCCGAGCAACGACGCGTCAGTGGCCTCGAAAGAGGGCGCGACGGTGTCCTTCACCGAGGACTTCAAGACGCAGGTCGACGGCACGCTGCGCGCCGGAGACAAGGTCCAGCTCGCGTATGACCAGGACCGCCTCAAGGCGCTCGCGGGCGGCAAGACGCCCTCCGACGTCGTCGCCTGCGTGTCCTTCAACGGCGGGCCGCCCCTGGAGTTCCCGCTCGACCTCCAGGCGGGACAGGCCGGCAACGCGGGCGGCGACTTCCTGCCGGCGCTCCGCGTGCCCTTCGAGGCCACGGACATGCAGGTCTGGTTCCGGGGCAAGGCGGACGACAACACGACGTGGGACTCGGCCAACGGGCAGAACTTCAAGTTCTCCGTCGACGTCACGCGCGACGACGCCGAGCCGGGCTGGAAGAACGAGCTGCTCAAGAGCAAGAGCTTCCCCAACCTGAGCGCGGACAAGTTCGTGGGCATCGGCCCTTCGTCGGAGCGCTACAACTGCATCGCGTGGACGGTGGGCAAGCGCGACGAGTGGGTCTGGCCGGGCACGCGCGTGGAGGACTTCGACAAGCTGTACGCGGAGCAGGGCTACAAGCCGATGGACTCGTTGGATTTGAGCCACGACTCCAGCCTGGAGAAGGTGGTCATCTACGGCCGCAAGCCGATGACGGGCAAGGGTCCGCTCGAGGTGACGCACGGCGCGCTGATGGACGAGCAGGGCCGCTTCACGAGCAAGATTGGCACCCAGCCGCTCATCCGTCACAACAGCGCTGACGACCTCACCGGCCCTTCGTATGGTGCGCCCGTGCGAGTCTACGTGCGTCCCCGTCAGTCCCCCGTGAGCAGCTCATGAGCGCGCCCGGCGCCCGCTTCGACGCCCTGGCCGAGGAGTGGGAGCGGCACTGCGCGGAGCATCGCGAGTCGTCCAATCCCTACGTGTTCCTGGAGCACCCGTCGTTCGACGCGCTCGTGGCGCTGGGACGGCCCGCGGTGCCGCTCATCATCGAGCGCTATCGCGAAGGCAGCGTCTTCTGGGGCGCCGCCCTGCGCCGCATCACCGGTGTCACCACGTTCGGCGATGGAGTGGTGGGCAACCTGGAGGCGAATCGCCAGGGGTGGCTGAAGTGGTGGAGCGAGAACGAGGCCGCGGAGCCGCGCTGACCGGCGGCACGGACCCCCCGGACCCGGAGTCGTGTTCCGAGGGCACCGGACGGCTCGCGGCAATCGCCGGGCTCGATGTCAGTATCACATCTCGATTCGACATCAGGATGTGTCCATGACATCGGCAAGGCTGGCCAGCTCTCGTCCTTTCAAGCACTTGCCCCGACGCGGCGGCTGGAACGCAGCGTGCTCTGTCCCATGCGCATGAACCGCCTCGCGCTTCTCTTCTGCTTCGTCTCCCTGCTCGCCAGCGCGCAGCCCGCGCCAGACGCGGGCGTGCCCGACTCCACCAGCACTGTCGGCCCGCCTCCCACTCCCGCCGCGCCGCGTGCGTCCTCTTCGGAGTCGCGCAACGAGCGCGCGGCCGAGGAGGACGAGGAGGACGCACGTGGCGCGGCGCGGACGGAGTCGCGCAACGAGCGCGCGTCGGACCGGCGTGAGCGTCGGCGCGAGAAGGAGAAGCGCGCGGCCTGCGACGAGGACTACCTGGACGAGGAGATGGAAGACCTCGCCATCCTCCATCCGCTGGAGCTGAACGTGGATGGCCGCGCGCTCACGCCGGAGGTCATCGAGCTGCATGGGCTCAAGCGCCTCACGGAGGACCAGGTGCGCGCCTTCATCGGCTCGCCGCCCGCGGAGTCCCGCGCCCCCCTGCACACCCGCCACCTCCAGCGGATGCTGCGCCGCCTTGCGCACACCGGACTGTTCGCCCGCGTGGAGCCGCGCCTGCGCGTCCCCGAACAGGGCCCCGTCGTCCTGGAGGTGCTCCTGGAGGAGAACCCCGTCGTCACGTCGGTGGACGTGGAAGGACTCCAGGACCTCCAGCGCACCGAAATCCTCGACGAGGTGTTCCGCCTGCCGCCCCGCTTCCCCGACGAGGACGAGGACGACGAGGAGTTCACCGCCACCCTGCGCGTGAATGGCGTGCGCGGGACGCTGACCGTCAGCAAGCCGTGCCCGCCGCAGCGCCCGCCCCGGGAGTGGCTCGCTCGGATGGAGCGCGACGAGTACCGACCGGGGCTCGTCCTCGGCGGGGTGACGGCCGCGCTGCAGCGCGCGCTGCGTGACCTGCGTGGCGACGGCTACATGCTCGCGAGCCTGTCCGGCACGCTCACCCCTCAGGGCCACCTCACCGTCATCGTCGACGAGGGCCGCCTGGAGGGCGTGGACGTGGTGGGCGTGGACGGTTCCATCGCGGAGCGGGTGCGCGCCGCGCTGGACCTGAAGGCCGGAGACGTCTTCCTGCGCAGCGACGCGCGACGCGCCATGGAGCGCCTGGAGTCGCGCCTGCCCTTCCTGCAGGCGGCGAGCGTGGACACGGACTCCGACGACGCCGTGCGCCGACGTGACGCGCGCATCGTCGAGGAGCGCGCGGCCGACGGCGTGCGCCACTACCGGACGCAGGAGGCCCAGCGCAAGGAGCGCCGTCGCCGTGAGCAGGTCGAGTTCGACCTGAGCTGGCGCGAGCTGTTCGAGTCCTGGCGGCACGGCCACGACGGCGCGGGCATCACCCTGGAGGGACGACGCCTCGTCGTGCACGTGCGTCCGCGTCGTCCGGACCTGGACCTGGAGCTGCTGCCCGTGCACACACAGGTGACGGGGTTCGCGCCGGGCCTGGAGGGTTCGCTGCGCATCTGGGACTCGAAGGACCGCCTCCACACCACGCTGGACGCCGCGGCCTTCATCCCCCTGCGCTGGGGTGGACAGCGCCTGCCGGATGACCCGGAAGGCACGAAGCGTCAGCGCGAGCTGAACCTGCTGGGCGGCGCGCGCGTGGAGATTCCGGCGGTGGGCCTCGCGGAGCTGGGCGGTCAGGCGTACGACTTCACGGACACGCTGGACCGGTGGCGGATGAGCGACATCGACTCGTCCATCTACTCGGCGCTCTTGAATCGGCCGGACCGCGACTACTTCCGCCGCAAGGGCGTGGCGGCGTTCGCCACCTTCCGCTGGTCCGAGGACTGGCTCACGGGCGTCGAGTACCGCTCCGACCGCTACGAGACGCTGCGCAGCTTCACTCCGCCGCTCTCGCTGTTCCGCCGCGACTCGCCTCCCTTCCCCAACGCGCCGGTGGACGAGGGCCGCTTCCAGTCCGTCATCGCGCGGCTGGAGTACGCCAGCGGGACTCCTCGCGACGCGAAGGTGGGCTCGCTGTTCCGCACGCCGGAGACGCCGCTGTTCCACGGGGATGGAGACTGGGGACACAGCCCGTTCCTGCACGGCTTCGTCACGCTGGAGGTGGGCGAGGGGCCCGCCGCGACGGGTCCGGACGAGCGCTTCTGGAAGCTGCTCGGCGACGTGACGATGGTGGTGCCCACGGGTTGGGAGACGGGCCTGCGGCTGCGGCTGCGCGGCGCGGGTGGCGACAACCTGCCCGAGCAGAAGCGCGAGGCGCTGGGCGGCTGGAGCGCGCTGCGAGGCTTCGGCTTCAAGGAGTTCAAGGGCGACGTGTCGGTGCTGGGCACGGCCGAGTACCGGTGGCATGCCTTCGGCCTCTTCGCGGACCTGGGCACGGTGCGCGGCGCGGGTGAGTGGCAGGACGCGCGGCTGGGCGTCGGAGGGACGTTCCACTTCACCGACGACGTGCGCGTGGATGTCGCGTGGCGCACGGACGAGAAGGCCACGGCCACGCCCGAGGCGCGCCTGTTCTTCGTGCGGACCTTCTGAGGCCCATGACACGCATGGGGACACGGACAAGACGCACGCTCGGCGCGGCCCTGGTGGCCGCGGCGGGGCTGTTCGCGCCCGGGGCCTGGGCGGAGGAGCCGCGCGTCACCTGCACCGCCACCCTCTCCGGGCGGCGCGTGCTGGCTCGCTCGGAGGCCTTCGCGTTCCTCTCGGCGGAGCTGGACCGGCTGGTGCGGTTGGGGATGGCGGGGAAGCTGGAAGTGGAGCTGACGCTGTGGAAGCGCCGCGCGCTCTGGTTCAACACGCGGGTAGACGGCGCGCGACTCACCCAGGTGATTGTCTTCACCCGGGAAGGCTACGTGCTGGATGGAAGGCCGCTCCCGGCGGGGCCCGCCACGCTGGAGTTGGAGCGCGTCGCGTGGACCCTGGAGGCGCGGCCCGAGGAGGGTGAGCGCCTCATCGTCCAGGTGGAGGTGAAGCTGAACGTGGTGACGGCGGCCAGCCTGGGACGCATGGCCTCCTGGCTCTCGCGGACGGAGGGGGCGGGAGAGACAGACCGCTCCGTCGTGACGGGCACGCTGCTGCGCACCGTGGCGGAGGACCTCTCCCAGAGGGCCTCGGGACGCTGCGACGTCACGCCGCCGACTTGAGCAACGACAGCACCTGAGCGCTCCGGCTGGAAGCATGTCGGCCGGAGCGCCACGCGACGAGGCGGGGCTCCGAGCGCGCGCCCGGAGCACGACCTTTCTGTGCCCGCGAGTCGCGGACCTCATGAATCAAGGACTGCCCGGCTCTCACGCCGAGGCAAGGAGAACCCTCATGCGTTCATGGATGCTTCCGCTGCTCCTGCTGCTCACCTCGTGTGGGCCGCGCTGGGAGCCCGCGTCGGACACCGTGCATGTCTTCGTCCCCATCGACGCGGAGACCCAGGGCACCCACGTCCCCGTCCTCTATCTGGAGAAGGGCCACGCGCTCTTCTTCCCCGAGGGCGTAGGGGGACGCTCGCGCCCCGTGGAGCCCCGGCCCAGCGAACTCGTGGCGCTGGGCCAGCGCAAGGACATCGTCATCATCGCGGTGGACTCAGTGACAGGGCCTCGGGCGGAAGACCTCGGCGACGGGCGCACGCGCTACATCACCCATCCCGGCGGAAGCTGACTCCTTCTCAAGCGACGCGGACCACCGCGCGCCCGAAGTTCTCGCCACGAAACAGCCCGGCGAACACAGCGGGCGCGGACTCCAGTCCATCGACGATGTGCTCACGGTGACGGAGCGAGCCGTCCTGGAGCCACCGCCGCAGCTCCGCCCGCGCCTCACCGAAGCGCGCGGCGTAGTCGAACACCACGAAGCCTTCCATGCGCAGCCGCTGGATGATGAGGAACGGCGTGTTCTTCAAGCCCGCGCGCGCCTCCGGTGGCACGCCATAGTCCGCGACGAGTCCCGACACCACCACCCGGCCCTTCATCGCCATGCAGGTGAGCGCCGCGTCCAGCGTGGAGCCGCCCACGTTGTCCAGGTACACGCTCACCCCCTGGGGACACTCGCGTCGGATGGCGGCGGCCAGGTCCTTCTCCGCTCGGTAGTCGATGCAGGCATCGAAGCCCAGCGCCTCCACCACCCAGCGGCACTTCTCCGGGCCTCCGGCGATGCCCACCGCGCGAGCCCCCTGCCTCTTGGCAATCTGTCCCGAGATGGAACCCACCGCGCCCGCGGCGGAGGACACCAGCACCGTGTCACCGGCCTGGGGACGGCCCAGGTCAAGAATCCCGAAGTACGCCGTCAGCCCGGGAATGCCGAGCACCCCCAGCTCCGCCGAGACGGACTCCGCGCCAGGCTCTACCTTGCGCAGCCCGCGAGCGCTCACCACCGCGTGCTCCCGCCATCCCCAGCTCCCCACCACCACATCGCCCACGGCATAGCGCGCGTCACGCGACTCCAGCACCTCGCCCGCGGCCGCGCTGCCGATGACCTCCCCCAACTTGAGGGCCGGCGCATACGAGTCCACACCGCCCAACCGGGCCAGCGTGCCCGGGTCCACGGACGCGAACAGCGTCTTCACGCGAAGCTCCCCGTCCTGAGGCTCGCCCACGTCCACGCGCTCCACGCGGAAGTGCTCCGGCTCGGGCAGTCGAGGAATGTGGCGAGCGAGGACGACTTGACGGCTCGGGAGGGTGCTCATCGGCGGCTCCGGGTTCGAGGCGCCCCACCATCTTCCGTCCACCTCCCCGCTGGCAACCAGGACGCAGGACTTCCTAGGCTGTCGGCCATGACGAGCTCCAGCCCACTCCCCACCCATCCCCTCCTCGCCGCCGCCGTGGAGCTCGCGCCGCGCCTGTCCGCGCGCTCCGCCGAAATCGAGGCCGCGCGCCATCTCCCCCAGGACCTCGTCCAGGAGCTCACCCGCGCGAGCATCTTCCGGATGATGATTCCGGAGACCTATGGCGGGCTGGAGCTGCACCCCGCGCTCTCCTTCCAGGTCATCGAGGCCCTCTCCCGCGCGGACGGAGCCACCGGCTGGAGCGCGATGATTGGCTCCGCCACCGCGCTGACGGCCGCGTGGCTGCCGGAGCCCGTGGGCCGCGCCATCTTCTCCGCGCCGGACGTCATCACCGGAGGCGTGGCCGCGCCCCTGGGCCGCGCCGAGCGCGTCGAGGGTGGCCACCGCGTCACCGGCCGCTGGCCCTGGGCGAGCGGCAGCCGGCACTGTCACTGGCTCGTGGGCGGCGCCCTCGTCACGGAGGGCGGCAAGCCGCGCATGGTGCGCGAGGGCGTGCCGGAGACGCGCTTGTTCTTCCTCCCCGCCCAGGACGTCACACTCCACGACACCTGGTTCGCCTCCGGCCTGTGCGGCACCGGCAGCGGTGACATGGAGGTGAAGGACTTCTTCGTCCCGGACGACCACGGCTTCTCCTTCTTCGCGCCCCCTCATGTCGCGCGCCCGCTGTATGGCTTTCCCTTCGGTCTCCTGGGCCTGGGCATCCCCGCCGTGGCCCTGGGCATCGCCCGGCGCGCCATCGACGAGCTGACCACGCTGGCCCGGCAGAAGACGGTGGTGATGGAGCGCAGACTGCTGGCCGCGCGCCCCGCCGTGCAGGAGGCCATCTCCGAGGCGGAGGCCGAGGTGCGCTCGTCCCGCGCCTTCGCGCTGGAGACCATCCACGCCCTCCACGACGAAGCCACCCGAGGCCCCGTCTCCATCCGCGGCAGGGCCGACCTGCGTCTGGCCATGACTCACGCCACACGAAGCGCCGCGCGCGCGGTGGACCGCATGTACGAGGCCGCGGGCGGCCCCGCCGTGTTCCACACCAGTGCGCTCCAGCGCTGCTTCCGCGACGTGCACACCATCACCCAGCACGCCATGGTGGCGCGGCCCACGCTGGAGCTCACCGGCGGCATCCTGCTCGGGTTCGACCCGCCCACGCCGGTGCTCTGAAGAAAAAAGGGCCCGGCCTCCCTGAAGCGCAGGGAAGAGGCCGGGCCCCACAGGCGACGACGTGTCGCCTCCCCCTACTGCCGAGCCATCACTGTCTGGCGTTCCTTCTGCTCGTCGTGCAGGTGCTCGCCGGACACGTCCACCACCACCTCGCGCAGGGTGCCGCCCCGGAACGCGAAGGGCGGGCGGTACATCACGCTCACCGACGAGTTGTCATCCCGCCCGCACGTCAGCCC
>NZ_JABXEM010000091.1:0-37743 GCF_013372595.1 Myxococcus sp. AM011 | reverse complement strand
AACTCCTTGGGGTCGAGGGGCTCGGGGTCCAGGCGCTCCACGGCCTCCACGACAATCTGGGTGCGGCCGTGGAACTGGATGACGCCGCCCTGGACGAGCACGAAGTCGCCCGACTGGAAGGAGGGTTCGAGCGCGTCCACCTTGTCGAAGACGCGCGCGTCCACCTCGCCGCTCTTGTCGGCGAGCGTCATGGCCAGGAACACCTTGCCGCTCCGGGCCGTCACCTTCTCCTTCTTGGTGACACGGAAGACGGTGTTGACGCGGTCCTTCTCTCGCAGGTCGGCCGCATACACCTTGCGGACGGTCTCGACGGAACCTTCCGGGGTCGCGGTCTCTGGGACGTTTTCGTTGGTCATCGCGGGCGCGGACACTAGCACCCCGGAAGGCGGCGCGGGGGACTCGCGTCAGGTGACTTCGAGTGCCACCGCGTCGAGGTACTCCGCCCCGGGAGAGCCCACGAGTGTGGGGTGGTCCGGAGGCAGTCCCGGGCGAGACAGCCGTGTAGCGATGCGCGCCTCCGCCTCGCAGGCGGTGGCCACCAGCTCATCGAAGCCGCCCAGCGCCAGTGGTGGGTGGTAGCCGACCACGAGCACCCGTCCCCCATGGCGGGTGCGCCTGAGCGCGTAGCGGACCTGCTCCACGAACTCCTCCTCGGACCCCACCCGGGGTGTGTCCAGCAACACCAGGTCGAACGTCTCCCGGACTGCCCTGAGGGCCTGGATGGCGGTGCCCTTCTCCACCATCACCCGCCCGAGCAGTCCGTTGGCCTCCGCGTTCTCCCGCGCCAGGTCTCCCGCATCCCCGTCCGAGTCGAAGGCGAGGATGTGTCGCGCACCATGCAGTCCCGCGTGGACGAAGAGGCCGCCCACGTTGCAGCTCGCGTCCAGCACCCGGCCGTCCCAGGCCATGCGCCCCACGACACGCCGCAGCTCGCGCTGGTCATACGCGTACCCCGTGCCCTGGCCGTAGGTGAGGTCCACCGTGAAGCGGGCCCCCAGCTCCAACAGCCGGCACCAGCGGGGTGGGGTGCCATAGAGGACGTGGGGCCGCTGCGTGGGCAGCCCCAGGGCCTGACGGCGCGCGGAATCATTGCGCAACAGCACGGAGGCGGCGCCCGTCACCTCCACCAGCGCGCGGGTGATTTCCTGCTGCCGCGCGTCCATGGAGCGGGTGAGGGTCTGCACGACGAAGTGCGTGTCGTACCGGTCCACGATGAGGCCGGGCAGGCCGTCCCCGTCATCATTGACCACCCGGCAGAAGCGCGGGTCATCCACCAGCCGGCCCCGGCGCTCGAAGGCGTGGCGGAGGTGGCGCGGAATCAGGCCCTCCACCGCCTCGTCCTGCAGGCCCAGGCGGCGCACGGCGCGCGACGCCTCCAGGTCCACGTCGCCCAGGCCCAGCACCGCGCCGTCCTCGTCCCGGAGCTGCACGGGCTCACCGGGTTGGGGCGTTCCCTCCATGGAGACGATGTCCTCCCGGGAGAGCCAGGGAGCGCCATGCTTCAGGCGACGGGCGGCATCTCGGGACAGAAAGGTGCTGAGCAAGGTGCGTCCTCCCTCTCGCGTGGAGCCACCGGCACCCAAGCCCGTGGCATGCATCCAGCGGACAACATGGGCCGTGCGCTTGCCGATGTCGGCCTGCGCCTGGCCCCCGCGCTGGAGGGCAGGGGAGGGAGCGGGCCTCAGACCTGGGGCGGAGGCCGCTTGAACGCCTTGAACGTCACCCGCGTGAGCAGGGAGCTGACGACGAGCGCCAGGACGATGCCCAGGATTCGCAGGTGCCAGGAGTCTCGCAGTATCAGCGCCAGGGCGAGCGCGCCCACCAGCACCGCGCCCGCCACCGTCAGCCACTGCCCCCGGGCGGCCAGCCCCGAGGAGGGATGTCGGGCCTGGGCGAGCACCGGGATGCTGCCGGCCTTGCGCCACATGCTGGCGCCCTCTTCCCGTACCTCGTCATCCGGGTCCACCAACCCCTGGGTGTACGCGCGCTCCACGTCACCCATGCTCGGATAGGTCAGCTCTCCGTCCGGAGTGCGCACGACGTAACGCATGGCGGGTCTCCTTTCGTGAGGCACCGCCCTCGCCTCACGACAGCTCGGTGGCAATCTGCTCCGCGATTCGCAGGCCATCAATGGCCGACGAGACGATGCCGCCCGCGTAGCCGCAGCCCTCGCCCGCGGGGTACAGGCCCTTCATGGACACCGACTGGAGCAATTCGTTCCGGGTGACGCGCACCGGAGACGAGGTGCGGCTCTCGATTCCAATCAGCTTGCCCTCCTCGCTGATGAAGCCGCGCATCTTCCGGTCGAACGTCTTCAGCGCCTGCTTGAGCGACGTGGTGAGCCGCTCCGGGAAGAGGCGGTTGAGGTCCACGTGCGCCAGCCCCGGACGGTAGCTGGTGCCGCCCGGGTCCTTCTTCACGCGGCCGGCCAGGTAGTCCGGAATCGTCTGCGCGGGCGCGAAGAAGCGTCCACCACCCAACTCGAACGCCTTCGCTTCCCAGTGCCGCTGGAACTCCAGGCCCGCCAGAGGGCCTCGGAAGCCCTCGCGCTCGAAGTCCGCCACCGAGACGGAGACGACGATGCCGGCGTTGGCGTAGCGCGCGTTGCGGCGCGAGTTGCTCATGCCATTGGTGCACTGGAGCCCGTCCTGGGTGGGCGTGGGCACCACGATTCCGCCCGGACACATGCAGAACGAGTAGACGCCCCGCACCTCGCCGTCCACGTCCAGGTTCTCCGCCAGCTTGTAGTCGGCGGGGGGCAGCTTCGGGTTCTTCGCGGCGCTGCCGTACTGGATGCCGTTGATGAGCGCCTGGGGGTGCTCGGCGCGGAAGCCCAGCGCGAAGGGCTTGGCCTCCACGAGGACGCGGCCGTCGGCGGCGAAGCGCTCGTACAGCTCCCGCGCGGAGTTGCCCGGCGCGAGGATGACGCGGTTGCTCTCCAGGGTGCGCCCATCGGCCAGCTTCACGCCGGCCACGTTGCCGTCGCGATAGAGGAGGTCGTCCACGCGCTGCTCGAAGTGCACCTGGCAGCCGCCGGCGATGAGCTCCTCGCGCAGCTTCGCCACCGCGCCGGGCAAGAGGTCCGAGCCGATGTGCGGCTTGCCCTCGATGAGGATGTGGTCCGGCGCGCCGTAGCGGGCGAAGGCCTCGATGACCTTGCGCACCATGGGGTGGTTGATGCGCGTGGACAGCTTGCCGTCCGTGTACGCGCCGGCGCCGCCCTCCCCGAAGTTCATGTTGCTCTCGGGGTCCAGCGTGCCGTCGCGCATCAGCTTCGCCACGT
Source organism: Myxococcus sp. AM011 (assembly GCF_013372595.1). Classification (NCBI taxonomy): domain Bacteria; kingdom Pseudomonadati; phylum Myxococcota; class Myxococcia; order Myxococcales; family Myxococcaceae; genus Myxococcus; species Myxococcus sp. AM011. The sequence goes on along the minus strand of NZ_JABXEM010000091.1, from coordinate 34,460 downwards.
CCTTGCGGCGCGCCACGACTTCACGGCCGCGCTCAATCAGGATGCTGCGCACGCCGCGCTCCAGGAGGCCCAGGGCGCAGAACAGCCCCGCGGGGCCGGTGCCGACGATGATGGGCCACTGGTCCGGCGCCTTCACGGGGGGCAGCACTTCCGGCGGCGGAGGCGCTTCGCCCACGTCCGGAGGGATGTGGGCTGGCTTGCGGCCCGGGGCCATCTCCACTTCCAACGTGTAGATGTAGCGGGGGCTGCCCTTCTTGCGGGCGTCCAGCACCGAGCGCACCACCCGCACGGAGGCGAGGTCGGAGCGGGTGACGCCCAGCTTCTCCGCGGCCCGCTGACCGAGCAGCTCCTCCGGCTCGTCCAGCCACAGCCCGATGTTGTTCACCCGATACGCCATTGCCGTTCGCTCCTGGTGGGGGCGCGTATCTGCTTCACCCCGGTGAAAGATTGCAAGCACTTGAAACCACTTGAGGGCCACGGCCTCATCCGGGTGCGTATCCCGTGATGCACCCCGCCATCCACTTCCCCCGGGGGTGCCCCTGGGTGCGTAGGTGGCTTCGCACCCCTCGCGAGGCCATGCCGAGCCTCATTTCCCTTCAACCCATGGGAACTGCTGGGGAATCCATTTGGAAGAGAACAACTGGCACGGGGGTTGAAGAACAGGGCTCGCGTGATTACTCGGCGGCCCCCCTCAATTCGCCGCCCCATTTGGAGGCATTCACTGTGAGCACCGATCAAAAGGGCACCCGGATCCTGGCGCGCACCTTCTTCAACCAACTGCGCGCGAGCGGCTACACCCCGCACCAGGTCATCGGCATCGCCACGGAGTTGCTTGATCTGGTGACGTCGGACCTGAAGGAAGGCGACAAGGGTGTCGCGGTTCCGGCCACCCCGGAGCAGCAGGGCTCCGAGTGGCGCCAGCGCGCCTGAGCGTGCGAGACTTCCAGGCATGACCCTCGGCGGGTGAGCGGGCTCCGGACTGGTTTTCGGGGCTCCCGCCCACGAGGTGGCAGGTGGACCGGCGTCAGCCGGTTTTTTTATGTCCGCTTGATTGAAGAATCGCCCGGTGGCTGCCCCGCGGAGCGCGCTTCGCGTCGGCGGGTGTAGGCCGCCGAGCCGGCGACGAAGAGCAGCCCCGCCGTCATCGCGCTGAACACCATGCTGGCCGAGCGCGTCGCGAGGATGGCCAGCAGCACACCGCCGCCAAGGAACGCGAGCAGATCCACCCAGAGTGGGCGGCGCTGGGGTAGCACGAGCACGAGGACACAGGCCGACAGGGGCACGCCGAAGGCCACCTGACGGATGATGGCATCCGTGCTGGTGCGCACCGTCTCCCAGTTGTGCACGAGGATGGCGGCGAAGATGACCACCGTGCCCAGCGCGAGCACCAGCACGCCCGCGGCGGCGGCGTCCTTGGTGAGCCGGGCCTTCTCGTCGAACTGCTGCACGGCCAGGTCGACCAGGTGCTCCAGCGCGCTGTTGAGAATCTCCGCGAAGAAGATGAGCAGCACGCAGAAGATGAGCGTCACCTTCTCCGCGAGTCCCAGCGGGATTCCACTGCCCACCAGTCCCACCAGCATGGCGGAGATGAGGTGCACGCGCATGTTGCGCTGGTGGACGACGGTGTGGATGAGGCCCGCCCACGCGTGGCCGAACGAGGCGAAGAGCCCCGTGCCGCGACGAGGAGGGAAGTGGGGAGGTGGCCGGGCAGGTACGGTCATCGGAACCTGAAGGGGCGGGCAGGCTAGCACCCACGGGTTCGATTGCCGTGGAGATGTGAATAGGTAAGGTCGGTCGCCATGAGCACCAACTTGTTCCGGGCGCGTCAAAGTGGCGTGCTGCTGGCCCTCCTGTTGTCGTCGTCCCTCGCGGAGGCCCAGGTCTCCGACGCCGTTCACGAAGAAGAAGCGGGGGCCTGTGGGCTGGAGCCCCCTGGCGTGGTGTACCTCCCGGCCCCGGCCCCGCGCGTGCACGAGACGCGCAAGCTGAGCGCCACCGAGGCGCCCGTCGTCAGGAGGGAGGCCCGGGATGGGACGGCGGGCAAGTCGCTCGCGGGAGTGCCCCAGACGCGGACCCGGACCGGCGCGCTGTCCGGGAAGGTCATCTACCTGAGCCCCGGCCACGGCTTCTACCGGGCCGCGCCCCTGTCCCGCTGGGCCACGCAGCGCCCCAACACGTGGGCGGTGGTGGAGGACCTCATCTCCGCCGAAGTCGTCAACCAGTACCTGCTGCCCATGTTGATGGGCGCGGGCGCCACGGTGGTGCCGGTGCGTGAGGCGGACCTCAACCCGCGCATGGTCATCGTCGACGAGGGGGCCGCGGGTTACTCCGAGGCGGGCGACGCGGGCCTGTTCCGGCCTACCACTCAGAAGGGCTGGGCTACGCCCCCAATGCCCATGGGCAACGCGGTGGAGCCCTTCACCTTGGGGGCGACGCGCGAGCTCCTCACCACGAGCGCCGCCACGGCCACGGCGACGGCCACCTGGGCGCCGGTGGTTCCGGCGGACGGTCACTACAACGTCTATGTCTCCTACGGAGCGGACCCCGCGCGGACGACGAACGCGCACTACGTGGTGCGCCACTCGGGAGGAGAGAGCCACTTCCGCGTCAACCAGCGCCGCCATGGTGGGACGTGGGTGCTGCTGGGCCGCTTCTTCTTCAAGGCGGGCGCGGGGCCGGAGGCGGCCTCGGTCGTCCTCATGAACGACGCGGAGGAGGGGAGCACGGTGTCGGTGGACGCGGTGCGCTTCGGCGGCGGCAGTGGCGTCATCGGTGACGCGCAGATGGCCGCGCTGCCTCGGCCCCGCTACGAGGAGGCGGCGCGCTACCACGTGCAATTCAGTGGCGCCCCCGCGTCCGTGTACGCGCCCACGGGAGCCAACGCGCTGGCCAACGAGCGCAACGCGGACGTGACGGCGCGCGCGCGCTTCGCGGCGTGGCTGCACGAGGAGGGCGAGGACGCGGTGTACGTGGCCTGGCACACCAACGCGTCCACGACGGGCAACGTGGTGGGCACCGAGGGCTACGTGTACGGGCCGAACCCGGTGGACGGCACGCTCAACTTCACGGGCGTGCCCGGCAGCGATGTGCTGGCGAGGGCGCTGCTGGACGAGTTGGGGCGCGACCTCCGCCGCGAAGTCGACTCGACGTGGCGCGTGCGGAACCTGCGCTCCGCGAACCTGGGCGAGGTGAACCCCACGCACAACCCGGAGATGCCGTCCGTGCTGTTGGAGATCGCGTACCACGACGCCATCGCCGACTCGAACCGCCTCAAGGAGCCGGCCTTCCGCCGCGTCGCCGCGCGCGCCATCCTCCAGGGCCTCATCAAGTATTACGCGACCCGCGACGGTGTGGCGGTGCAGCTTCCCCCCGAGGCGCCTTCGGCGGTGGCGGCGCGCAACATCTCCGCTGGGACGGTGGAGGTCCGCTGGGCCGCGCCCGTGGCGAACCCGGACGAGGAGGGGCATGACGCGCCCACCGCGTACCGCGTCTACCAGAGCGTGGAGGGTCAGGGCTGGGACGACGGCACCGAGGTGACGGGGACGACCTTCTCCCTGCCGCTGGCGGCGGGCGCGGTGCGCTACTTCCGAGTCGCCGCGGTGAGCGCGGGCGGCGAGGGCTTCCCGTCCGCCATCGTCGGCGTTCGCTCGGGCGAGGCGCCTCCCGCGCTGGTGGTCAACGCGTTCGAGCGGCTGGACTCGGCGCTGGCGTGTGGCGAGGCGCTGGACGTCTATGACCTGCAGGCTCCGTTGCGCGTGCTGCTGGAGGCGATGAACGACGGCACCTACGTGCGTCGCCATGGTGATGCGATGAGCCAGTCCGGGCTCGCCTTCGACAGCGCGACGAGCGACGCGGTGGCGGCGGGGCTGGTGTCCGTGGGAGCGGGGTACCGGGTGGTGGACTGGTTCACCGGCCGGGGAGGCGAGGAGGGGGCGCGGCCGACGCGGGCGGAGCAGGACGCGCTGCGCGCCTTCGTGACAGGGGGCGGCCACCTGTTGTTGTCCGGTGGTCAGTTGACCTCCGCGCTGTCGGTGGGAGACGCGGACGACAAGGCGTTCCTCGCGGACATCCTCCGGGCCTCGCCTGGCACGGGCACTCCTCCCTTGCGCGTGGAGGGTGTGCCGGGAGACTTCCTCTCGGAGCTCACGGGGCTGACCCTGGACGATGGCACCCGGGGCACCTACCCGGTGGGCATGACGGACGTGCTCACTCCGGCATCGGGGGGCTCGGCGGTGCTGCGCTACGCGGGGACGAACCTGTCGGCCGGTGTGTTCTCCATGCCGGGGGGACAGGTGCTCCTGTTGGGGGTTCCCTTCGAGTCGGTGGTGGACCGGGCGGCTCGGGCGCGGCTGTTGTCCGCGTTCCTGGTGCGCGCGGGCTTCCCCGCGCCGGGCACGCCGCCTGTCGGGGACTCGGGCGATGCGGGCCCCGGCCTGCTGACGGGATGCGTGGCGCCTCGCGGGGTGGATCCGCATCCTCCTGAGGAGCCCGAGCCCCCGGAGCCTCCGGCCCCCATCGTCCTGGACGTGCTGCCGCAGTTCTATCCGCTCGGTGACTCCGGCTGCGGCTGTGGGGCTGGCGCGGGAACGGGCTCCGGGCTCTGGCTGTTGCTCGGGGTGATTGTTCAGCTTCGGCGCGCGCGTCGTCGCGCGAGCGACGTGAAGCGTTGACTCGGCGGGGCCGCGTGCCTACGGTCGGCGGCCCTGATTTTCTGACGTGAAGACCCGCGGGCGCCCCTTGGCGCCCCCTGCTCCCAAGGAGACACGCACATGGCCACTCGCATCGCCATCAACGGCTTCGGTCGCATCGGTCGCTGCATCCTGCGCGCCGCCCTCAGCCGCAAGGAAGACCTCGAGATTGTCGCCATCAACGACCTCGACAAGCCGGCGGCGCTGGCGCACCTGTTCAAGTACGACTCCGTGCACCGCACCTGGCCGGGCGAGGTGTCGGCGACGGACAAGGGCATCGTGGTGAACGGCAAGGAGATCACCGTCACCGCGGAGAAGGACCCCACGGTGCTGCCGTGGAAGAGCATGAACGTGGACGTGGTGCTGGAGTGCACCGGCCGCTTCACCGGCCGCGAGGGCGCGGAGAAGCACCTGAAGGCGGGCGCCAAGAAGGTCCTCATCTCCGCGCCTGCCAAGGGCCCGGACCTGACCATCGCCTACGGCATCAACCACACCGAGTACGACGCGGCCAAGCACCACATCATCTCGAACGCGTCGTGCACCACCAACTGCCTGGCGCCCGTCGCCAAGGTGCTGCTGGACACGTTCGGCATCGAGAAGGGCTTGATGACGACCATCCACAGCTACACCAACGACCAGCGCATCCTGGACCTCACCCACGATGACATGCGTCGCGCCCGCGCCGCCGCGCTGTCCATGATTCCCACCAGCACCGGCGCCGCGAAGGCCATCGGCGAGGTGCTGCCGCAGCTCAAGGGCAAGATGCACGGCATGTCGGTGCGCGTGCCCACCCCGAACGTGTCGCTGGTGGACCTGACGGTGAACACCACGAAGAAGGCGACCGCCGAGGAGGTCATCAAGGCGTTCCGCGAGGCCGCCGCCGGCTCGCTCAAGGGGATTCTTGAGTTCAGCGACGCGCAGACGGTGTCGGTGGACTACAACGGCAACCCGAGCTCGGCCATCTTCGACTCGACGAACTGCTTCGTGATGGGCGACAACCTGGTCAAGGTCATGGCCTGGTACGACAACGAGTGGGGCTTCTCCAACCGCATGGTGGACACGGCGAAGTTCCTCGTGTCCAAGGGCGTTTAGTCCCCGTCAGGGGCGAGGGGAGAGCCAATGATCCGCTACATCGACGAGCTGCAGCTCACCGGCAAGCGCACCTTCATCCGCGTGGACTTCAATGTCCCGCTGGAGGGGAGGCGCGTGACGGACGACACCCGCATCCGAGAGGCGCTGCCCACCATCCGGCGCGCGCTGGAGCTCGGCGGGAAGGTCATCCTGGCCTCCCACCTGGGCCGCCCCAAGGGCCCGGACCCCAAGCTTTCCCTCGAGCCGGTCGCCGCGCGACTGGCCGACCTGCTCGGCCCCAAGCACGAGGTCATCCTCACGGATGACTGCATCGGGGACGGCGTGAAGAAGCAGGTGAAGGACCTGAAGGAAGGCCAGGTCATCGTCCTGGAGAACCTCCGCTTCCACAAGGAAGAGGAGGCCAACGACGAGACCTTCTCCCGCGAGCTGGCGTCGCTGGCCGACGTCTACGTCAACGACGCCTTCGGCACCGCGCACCGCGCCCATGCCTCCACGGCGGGCATGGTGCCCTTCGTGAAGGAGAAGGCGGCGGGCCTGCTGATGAAGAAGGAGATCGAGTACCTGGGTCGCGTGCTGAAGAACCCGGAGAAGCCCTTCGTGGCCATCCTCGGGGGCTCCAAGGTCAGCGATAAAATCAAGGTCATCGAGAACCTGCTGCCCAAGGTGGACGCGCTGCTCATCGGCGGCGCCATGGCCTACACCTTCCTCAAGGCGCAGGGCGTGGAGGTCGGCAAGTCCCGCGTCGAGGGGGACAAGCTGTCGCTGGCCACGCGCCTGTTGGAAGCGGCGCAGCGGCTCAAGACGCCCATCGTCCTGCCGGTGGACCACATCGTCGGCACGGAGCTGACGGACAAGAGCATCGCGCTGGAGACGCCGGACAACGTGGTGCCCGTGGGCATGATGGGCCTGGATATCGGCCCGAAGACGCGGGCCATCTTCACCCAGCACATCCGCGACGCGCGCACCGTCGTCTGGAACGGGCCCATGGGCCTTTTCGAGGTGGCGAAGTTCGCCGAGGGCACCCGCTCGGTGGCCACGGCCATGGCGAACAACAAGCAGGCGGTCACCGTCATCGGCGGCGGCGACAGCGCGGCGGCAGTGGAGCAGATGGGCGTGGCGAAGGAGCTCAGCCATGTGTCCACTGGCGGAGGCGCCTCTCTGGAGTTCCTGGAAGGTCAGGAGCTGCCGGGCATCAAGGCGCTGGAAACGCGGTAGTCTCCCGCGCCGCGGAGCAACACCACCACACCTCTGGGGGAGACATTCATGGCCGTCTCGGCTCGTCGTCGGAAGATCGTCGCCGGCAACTGGAAGATGAACAAGACGGTGCCGGAGGCGCTGGCACTGGTGCGCGAGCTGCGGGGGACCGTGGCTTCCGTCGGAGATGTGGTGGAGGTGGTGGTGGCGCCGACGTTCCTGGCGCTGCAGCCGCTGCACGTCGCATTGGAAGGGGCGCCGCTGCAGTTGGCCGCGCAGAACTGCCACTGGGAGGCGTCCGGTGCCTTCACCGGTGAGGTGTCCGCGCCGATGCTGGCGGAGCTGGGGTGTGCCTACGTCATCGTGGGGCACTCGGAGCGCCGCCAGCTCTTCGGTGAGACGGACGAGTCGGTGAACAAGAAGGCCAAGGCCGTCCTGGCGGCCGGAATGAAGCCCATCATCTGCGTGGGCGAGACGCTGGCCGAGCGCGAGGCGAACCAGACGCTGGACGTGGTGGAGCGTCAGATCCGTGGGGCGCTTTCGGGCTTCGAGGCGAAGGACGTGGCGACCTTCGTCCTGGCGTACGAGCCGGTGTGGGCGATTGGGACGGGGCGGAACGCGACGTCCGCGCAGGCGCAGGAGGTCCACGCGGCGATCCGCGGGCTCGTCGGTCGGCTGTACGACGGGGAGACGGCCGGGCAGGTGCGGATCCAGTACGGTGGGAGCGTCAAGCCGGACAACGCCGCGGAATTGCTGGGTCAGCCGGACATCGACGGGGCGCTGGTCGGTGGGGCGAGCCTCAAGGCGGGCGATTTCGCGGCCATCATCAAGGCGGCCACCTAGAGTAGGATCACTGGCGGGCGGAAGAAGTTGTCACCCATTCGGCAGTTTGTGTAGGGTGCGCCTCCTTTTCACGGAACGTTCGAAAGACCTCTCATGCTGACCTTCGTCACGATCGTGCACGTCCTCGTTTGCGTGTTCATGATCTTCGTCATCCTGCTGCAGCCGGGTAAGGACGCTGGCATGGGCTCGGCCCTCGGCGGCGGCGCGGCCACGAGCGCCTTTGGTGGCCGTGGTGCCGTGACGTTCCTGAGCAAGCTCACGGGCGTCTGCGCCGCGATGTTCTTCTTCACCTCGCTCGGCCTGTCCTTCGTGGGGCTTCGCTCCTCGGTGGCGGCGGGTGGCTCGGTGGCCGCGCCTCCTCCGGCGGCTTCGGCTCCCGCGACTCCGGGCGCGGCGGCTCCGGCGGGCGAGCAGTCGGCGCCTGGCGCGGTCGAGCAGCCTCGTGGTGAGGCTCCGGCGGCTCCGGCGGAGGGCCAGTCGGCCCCTGCCCAGCCGGCGGCGCCGACTCCGGCTCCGTAAGAGCCCGTCGAATAAATCTGGAGCACGCAGCGGTTAGAAACTCGTTGCGTGATCCGGTGCGGTCCTGTAGATGGTCCGCGCAGAAACGCCCAGGTGGTGGAACTGGTAGACACACCATCTTGAGGGGGTGGCGCCGAAAGGTGTGCGGGTTCGAATCCCGCCCTGGGCACTCCGATAGAAGCCTCCGAGTCGAAAGACTCGGGGGCTTTTGTCGTTTCTGGGGGCGGGGTTGCCGTGGGACGGGCTGGTGCCTGTGCGCGAGGTGCGGACGTCCCTGGTTCTTCCGCCTGTCGCGGGAGCAGGCGCGGCGCTGTTCAGGGACGGCACGAGTGCCACGGGAGCGGGGGCGAGTCAGAGGCTCCGCCTGGCGCGGGCCAAGGCAGGCGCAGCGGGGTACCCCACCTGTTGCGAGAGCGCTGCTTCGAGTCACCGCGCCATTCAACTGAGTCCGACCGTCACTTCACTCGCGCCCGGAGCACGAAGCGGACCTGCTCGCACTTGCATGAACGGCTCGGGCTTGATCGCGTGGTGGTGGGCACTGTCGTTCGCTTCGTGGCCTGTCGATGAGGATACGTATGAGCAACTCGGGACCACTGGCCTGGGCAGGCGAGCGTCAGCTCCAGCCTCCGCGAAAGCGGTGAGTGCTCCGCGCCCATCCATCGAGCTGGCTTTCGCGAAACATCGTGGAATGGAAAACACGAAACGGGTGAAGACACACTCAAAGTGCTCTCGGCGGATGAGAGGCTGGAAGTGTTTCACGTGTTGTTTTGACTGGGATTCCTTGGCTTGCCAGGGAATGCGTGACTTCGCTGGCTGACTGCGGGCGCTTGCCTCTTTGGTTGTCGAAATGGCGACTGTCTTTGTCTATAGAGGAGTGAACGAACATTCATTCACCGGGACTCGTGGCCCTCGGTGAGCCCATCCGGCCCGTTGGGAGCTGTCCCCTGAAGCGCGTACACACCTTGGTCTTCCCCACTCCGGCCGTCTACTGGCTCGTGGTGGGGTTCATCCTCATCTACGTGGTGATGGCGGCGGTGCTCGCGCCCCTGTCCATCCACCTGCTGCCGCTGTCGATGGTTCACGCGCTGTTGCGGAGCTACTTCGGGTTCTTCATCCTTCTGCTGGGCATCCCCTGTGGCATCTACGTGATTGGGTGGCGCGCGAGCGACCTGTTCGTCTGGTTGCGTGCCCCTGAAACACTGACGGTGGATTCGCTGCGGCTCACCTCGGGTGACACGACGCTGGCGTGGCGGGACGTGGGCGGCATCGTCCGCCAGCACAATCATGATCGCCTCGTGCTTCGCCACGCCGGTGGCAAGTACCGGCTGCGGCTGAACCTGTGGAGCGACTCGGACGAGCTCGAAGTCGAGGTGACGGACCGTGTCGTCGACGCGCTGCTGGACAAGGTGCGCCGCCAGGTCGCCGCGGGTCGGTCCGTGGACTTCGGCCCGCTGACGCTCAGCTCCGAGGGGCTGACGCACAAGCGGCAGCTCATCCGCTGGGACGACATCGAGAGCATCCGCTTCCAGGACGGGCACGACCAGGGCGTGTCGACCCGCGAGCTGGTCATCACGGTGAACGGCAGGTTCCGGAAGATCGACGAGGAGAAGATCGTCAACGCCCCGGTGCTCCTGGCCTACCTGACGGACCGTCTCGCGCAGTGACTTTTTCCCCCAACCCCCAACAGGCATCACCTCATGGAAATCTATAGCTCTGCCAAGACGAAGGCGAAGTCGGACCAGCCGGTCGCGTTCTACTACTCGCGCACGAAGCTCATCGTGGGCGCTGTCATCTGGACGCTGTCCACGGCCTTCTTCGGCGCGCTCACCTACCGCTCCATCGGGGAGACGGGCGTCATGGCCTTCTGCGGCTTCATCACCGCGACGTCCATCTGGATGATCTTCAACTGCATCAAGCCGCTGGGCAGCCTGGACACGCCCGTGCTGACCATCGGCCGGGACGGCATCCTCTTCCCGGATGGCGTGCTGATTGCCTGGGACGACATGAAGGAGAACACCTACGTCGACCAGTCATACATGGGCATCCCCATCGGGAAGTCGGTGGTCGTGAAGACCACGCTGAAGAAGCCCAAGGTCAAGCAGTTGCGCGTCGCCGCGGTCCAGATGTCGAGCGACGAGTACCTGGCGGAGTGCGACCGCTACAGCCAGGCCGCGTGAGTCACTGCTGAGCCACTCCAGCGTCGGGCCCTGATGGGCACGGCGCGGGAGGTCTCCTCCCGGTGTCGCGAAGTCACCGTGACACCGGGAGGAGACAGATGAACGAGTATCGCGCGGACGTGGCCCGAGGTGGCCCCCGCGATAGACTCCTGAGCTCCATGCCGGCAAGCGAGGCCTGGTCGGAATCAACCAGGAGAGGCATGTGGCGCCACGACTGAGCTCGGGGGAGGGATGGATCTACTCCATGAGACCGCGACCCGAGCCGTAGCATGACGCCGCTTCAGCCCGGGCCACCGGCTCAGTACGTCCCGATGTCGTACACGGTCGACAGCCAGTTGCCGCAATTCCAGCCAGTCCCCGTCGACAGACACACCGGGTAGCGCATCCAGGAGCGGTGGACCTGGACGACGTCGGTGCGGCCATCGCCGTTGACGTCCGCCGTCATGAACCGCTGCTCGGAGGACCCCGAGTTGTAGATGGTCGCCGGCGAGTTGCTGCAGTTCCAGCCCGAGCCCGTGGAGTAGCACGTGGGGATGCTCCCCCAGCCACGGTAGGTCTGGATGATGTCCGTGCGCCCGTCCCCGTTGAAGTCGCCCGTCAGCATCTGCTGCTCATGCGAGCCCGAGTTGTAGAACGTGCCCGACGGGATGTTGCAGGACCAGGTCGGAGAGGCCATGCCGTAGCACAGCGGCATGGCATTCCATCCGCGATAGGACTGGAGGATGTCGTCCCGCCCGTCGCCGTTGAAGTCGCCGGTGAGGAAGTCCTGCTCGGCATTTCCCGCGTCGTACATGGCTACGCTGAGGTTGCTGCAGGACCAGGCCGTGCCCGTCGACAGACACAAGGGCTGCGTCACCCAGCGCCGATACGCCTGCGCGATGTCATCCCGTCCATCGCCATTGAAGTCTCCGGCGAGGTAGCGCACCTCGGGAGAGTCCGTCGTGCGAAGCGTGGCCGCCGGGTTGTTGCAAGACCAGCCGGTGCCGGTGGAGCGACACACGGGCAGCATCGATGAGTCGTGATACGCCTGCGCGATATCCGTCTTCCCGTCACCACTGAAGTCGCCGGTGATGAAGCGCTGGCTCCCCGTTCCCCAGTTGTAGATGTCCGCATACGTGTTGGAACAGGACCAGGCCCCCACGCCCGTGGAGTAACAGACCGGGTAGCTGGCCCAGAATCGATAGGTCTGCACCAGGTCCGTGCGCCCGTCGCCGTTGAAGTCACCCGTGACGTACCGCTGCTCCGGAGAACCCCAGTTGTAGACCGCCGCGGAAGGGTTGGTGCACGACCAGCCACTGCCCGTCGAGCGGCACATGGGAATCGAACCCCAGCCCCGGTACGTCTGGAGGATGTCCGCGCGGAAGTCGGAGTCCACCTTGGCCACGTGGAACTGCTGGTCCGCCCCGCGCGGCTGCCCGTAGAACTGCCGCACACCCTGGATGTCCGTGGTGCTGAGCTGCCCGGCGTTGTTCCAGGTCGGATTGCAGTAGTTCATCACCGACATCAAATCCCACGCGCCCACGTGGGTGTCCCCATCGCTTCCCTGGGATGGCGTGGTGCAGGTGGACGGCGTGTCCCCCCGGTTGTGCTCATGTGCGAAGCCCAGGGCGTGGCCAAACTCGTGAACGCCGATGGCGCGGATGCAGTGCTCACGCTGCGCGGGGCTGGAGGCACAGGACTGGCTCCAGTTGGCGAAGGTGAAGTTGAGCACCATTCCTTCTTCCTCGTCCTCGATGGACGTGCCCAGTCCTTCCGTATGAGGCCCCTCGTCGCTGATGGTGATGCGGATGTCCGCGGAGCTGGGGCAGGCGCCCCAGCCGGAGAACACCAGGTTGCTCTCCTTCTCCCAGGTGTCGCGGATGGAGGTGCGCACCCATTCCTTCTCGGTGGCGAAGCCCGGCGTGTCCCAGCACACCGTCAGGTTGGGGCGCCCCCAGACCTCGTCCGAGTCGACATACAGCGACTGCTCCGTCGTGCCGATGGCCACGAGGGACGCGTCGGTGGTCGACGTGGGCTCCAGAGGCGCGCCACATGCGACCAGCAGCCCTGTGCCCATGGTGAAGAGGAGCCCGCGGGCTCGGGTGAGCCCGATGCTTCGGTGCCTTGATGTCTCGATGAACATGACTTTCCCTTGGCGGACGCGAGGCGCCATCCAGAGGGACAGGGCCCCGCGCAGGAATCGAACGCGAGACTCCAGGAATCTTCGCGACTGCCCGGTTGCCCACGGCCTCGTGCTTCAGAGGGGGAGTTGACTCCCGAGGGCAGAAGGTGAAGGCTCCGTTCAGAAAATGAATCGGGATTCAAAATCTGAAGCCCCCGTCAAAAACCTCCGCTCCCGGCTGCGCGAGGCCACCGCCGACGCCATCCTGGTGGCGGCCGCCGATGTGTTCGCTCGAGAGGGCGTGCACGCCGCGAAGATGGAGTCCATCGCGGATCAGGCGGGCGTGTCGGTGGGGACGCTCTACAACCACTTCAAGGACCGGGCGGCGCTCCTGGACGCGCTCCGTGCGAAGCGTCGCCAGGTGCTGCTCACCCGGCTGGATGCCGCGCTGGCTCCCGTGAAGGAGCAGCCCTCGTCCGTGCGACTCCGGACCTTCGTCACGGCCATCTTCGCCCACGTGGCGGAGAGAGACGCCTTCGTGCGGTTGTTGGTCCAGCTCCCCGAGGACCCGGCCCACAGTCAGAACAAGAGCCAGGTCCTGGCCGAGCTGAACCGACGGCTGGAGGTCATCATCGACCAGGGCATCCGGGCCAAGGAGCTTCGCGCGGAGGGCCGGGCCTTCTACCCCAGCCTCCTCATGGGCCTGGTCCGCGGCGCGTTGGACCGTCTGCGCGAGGAAGGCCATCCCCATTCGCCGGCCGCCTGGGGGGAGGAGATCTCCCGCGTCTTCCTGAAGGGAATCGAGGTCTAGAGGCCATGGCACGGACTCCCGGGGCTCCGCCGAACAAGTGGCTCGTCACGCTGTCGGTGACGTTCGGCACGCTGATGGGCGCCATCGACGCGTCCATCGTCAACGTGGCCCTGCCGCAGATTCGGGGCGCGGTGGGCGCCACCGTGCAGGAAATCACCTGGGCCAGCACGGGCTTCGTCATCGCCACGGTGATGGTGATGCCCCTCACGGGCTTCCTGGGGCGCCTGTTCGGACAGAAGCGCGTCTACCTGTCCTGCCTGGTCCTCTTCGTCGCGGGCTCGTTCCTGTGTGGCCTCGCGTGGAACCTGCCGACGCTGGTGCTCTTCCGCTTCATCCAGGGACTGGGTGCCGGGGCGCTCCAACCCACCGAGCAGGCCATCCTCCGGCAGACCTTCTCACCCAAGGAGCAGGGCACGGCGATGGCCATCTTCGCGATGGCGGTCATGGTGGGCCCGGCCATCGGTCCGACGCTCGGGGGCGTCATCGTCGACAACTGGCACTGGTCCTGGATCTTCTTCATCAACGTGCCCGTGGGCATCCTCGGCTTCTTCATGGTGGCCCGCTTCGTCCAGGAGGACGAACAGTTGCGCGCCTCCGCCCGGGTGGAAGCCGAGCGCCAGCGCAAGCACATGGACTGGTCCGGCATCACCCTGTTGTGCATGGGGCTGGCCCTGCTCCAGTACTTCCTGGAGGAAGGGCAGGCGGACGACTGGTTCGAGTCTCCCCTCATCGTCGCCTGTGCGCTGATGGCCGCCACCTGTCTGGTGGCCTTCGTCATCCGCGAGCTGACCGCCGAGGCGCCCGCGGTGAATCTGCGCTTGTTCAAGGACCCGGTGTTCGCGTCGGGAACCCTGCTCAACGCGCTGGTGTTCTCCGTCCTCATGGCCAGCATGTTCCTGTTGCCGGTGTTCATGCAGGAGCTGCTCGGTTTCACGGCGACGCAGTCGGGGTTCGCGCTGATGCCTCGCACGCTGGTGATGATGTTGATGATGCCCATTGTCGGGCGGCTGTACGGCAAGGTGCCGTCGCGGCTGCTGGTGGGCCTGGGCATCGTGTTCGCGGGCTTCGGTGCGTTCGAGATGAGCCACTTCTCCCTCGCCACGGGCTCGGAGCACATCGTCCGCGCCATCATGTTGCAGGGGGTGGGCTTCAGCCTGATGTTCGTGCCGCTCAGCGCGACGGCGCTCGCGAACATCCCCCGCGAGCGCATGGCCGATGCCACGGGACTCAACTCGCTCTTGCGCCAGATTGGCGGCTCCATGGGGCTGGCCATCTTCACCACGCTGCTGTCGCGCTATTCGGTGCAGGCCAAGGCGTCCATCGCGGCGCACCTGAACCCGGAGCGACTGGAGGTCGCCGGCCGAATCGCCGCGACGGAGCAGGGGTTGATGCGGCGCGGCCTCGACCAGGCTGGCGCGCACCTCGCGAGTCTCCAGATGCTGGCGGGCTCGGCGACGCGCCAGGCGACGGTGCTCGCCTTCGACAAGCTGTTCGTCCTCGCGGCGCTGATGTTCGTGGTGGTGCTGCCGCTCGTCTATTTCCTCAAGGCCGCTCCCAGCGGCGGGGGCTCCCAAGAGAAGCCCCACCTCGACCTGGAGGTCTGAACCATGTCCTCGACCACTCCCGCTCCCCAGCTCGTCTCGCAACCCCTTCCAACGCCCGCCGCTTCGCCACCGCCGAAGCGAGGCAAGCGGGGCTTCTATCTCCTCGGCGCCGGGGTCACCGTCATCCTGCTCGCCATCGGTGGCTTCAAGCTGATGACCGTCGGGGAAGAGTCCACCGATGACGCGCAGGTGGAGGCGGACGTGGTGCCGCTGGCCGCGCGAGTCTCGGGCCCCGTGGTGAAGGTGGGCGTGAGCGACAACGCGATGGTGCACCAGGGGGATGTGCTCCTGCAGATCGACCCTCGCCCCTACGAGGTCCGGGTGAAGCAGGCGGAGGCGGAGCTGGAGTCCGCGCGCGCCCAGGCCGCCGCTGCGGATGCACAGGCGGCCGTGGCGACGGCGGGGGCGAAGGGTGGCCTGTCCTCGGCCAAGGCGCAGGTGACCTCCAGCAACTCGGCGGTGAGTGGTGCGCAGGCGCAGGTGGCCTCCGCTCGCGCGGCGCTGGCTCGGACCGAGGCGCAGGCCCGAAAGGCGACGTTGGACCTGGAGCGGACGCGGAGCCTGCGCGAGCAGAACGTGGTGGCGCAGAGCGCGCTCGATGACGCGCAGACGGGGAATGACACCGCGCAGGCCGCGCTGGAAGGGGCCCGCGCCCAGCTCCTCATGGCCGAGGAGAGCCGGCGCACCGCGGAGAGCAAGGTCGAAGAGGCGCGAGGTCAGCTCGACGTGAGCGCGCCCATCGACGAGAAGATCGCCGCGGCCCATGCGAACGCGTCACTGGCGCATGCCCGGGTGAAGGGCGCGGAGGCGGCGCTGGAGCAGGCCCGGCTCCAACTGGAGGACACGCGCCTGGTGGCGCCAGCGGATGGTCAGGTGTCCAAGCTGACCGTGCATCCCGGCCAGCTCCTCTCGCCGGGGCAGGCAGTGGCGGAGCTGGTGCCGCTCACCACGTACATCGTGGCCAACTTCAAGGAGACGCAGGTGGGCCACATGCGACCGGGCCAGCGCGTGGACGTGGCGGTGGATGCCTACTCGGGCGAGACGCTGGAAGGACAGGTGGAGAGCCTCTCCGGCGGAACCGGCTCGCGCTTCTCGCTGATGCCTCCCGACAATGCCTCGGGCAACTTCGTGAAGGTGGTTCAGCGTGTGCCCGTGCGCATCACCTGGCTGCATCCTCCTCAAGGGCTCGCCTTGCGAGTCGGCCTGTCCGCCGACGTCACGGTGCATACGCGGTAGCGACTGCGGCTCAGCGCGCGCTCAACGTGGCCGGAGCCGTCGGGCCTCGGCAGGGGCGTGCATACGCGGTAGCGACTGCGGCTCAGCGCGGGCTTCGGAGGCGCCGGGTTGCCTCCTCCTGGGGTGGCTCCACCTTCTGCGCGACGAGCTGGGTGGGCGCCAGCTCCGCGGGCACGACAGCGGGAGCGCGGGACAAGAGGGCCCGCACCTCTTCGGGCGCGGGGTCGCTCATTTCAGACAGCTCGCGCTCATGCGACCAGCGCTCGGAGTAGTTCTCTCGCAACCAGCTCGCGAGGTCGACGGTGGGCAGCGCCTGTCGCACGGGCAGCAGGGCCCGCTCCAATTCCCCCGCATCCGAGAAGCGTCGCGCGGGCGTCGGATGGAGCGCCTTCTCCACGATTCCACGGAGCATCCGATTCACCTCGGGTGCCTCCGGGCCCTCCCACTGTGCTCGCTGCTGCAAGCTCAGTCCGATGCCCGGAAGGTCTCCCCAGAGCAGCTCATGGAGCACACAGCCGAGCGCGTAGATGTCACCCGACGTCGTCGCCTCCGCTCCCGCCCTGCGCTCCGGCGGCATGTATGCGATTTTGCCGATGACGTCGCCGTCCTGGGTGAGTCGGCTCACGGAGGGCAGGGACGCCGTCGAGCGCGCGGCCAGGTGCTCCTGGGGACTGCCCACCCCGTGCGCGATGCCGAAGTCGACGACCTTCACCACTCCGTCGAACGTCACCACCAGGTTGTCCGCGCTGATGTCGCGGTGGATGACGCCGCGCTCGTGCGCGTAGGCCAACCCCTTCACGGACTGCAGGCAGATCTCCACCACGACTTCGAGCGGCACCACGCCCCCGTGCCGCACCATCCGCGCGAGCTTCAGTGCATTCACCCCGCTCAAGTACTCCATGACGATGAACCACGCGCCGTCCACCTGTCCCAAGTCGTGAACGGACACGATGTTCGGATGGTGCAGTCGCGCGGCCGTGCGGGCCTCGCCGATGAACCGGTGGAGCCGGACGGCCGGGTCCTCGCTGTCTTCATCGACCATCCGCTTGAGCACCACCAGTCGGTTGAACCCGGCGCGCCCCGTGCGCACCGCCAGCCAGACTTCGCCCATGCCTCCGCGTCCCAGGCTTGCGAGCCGCCGGTAGCGATGGATGCCCGTGCCCAGGTCCGCGCCCCTCAATGACCGCGCGGTGAGGATGGCGAGCGAGGTGGACGCCAGCAGCAGGAACGGCAGCCCCACGAGCGCGAACAGTGGCGGCCCCGTCATCCAGCCCGCGTCCACCGCCAGCTCACGCCCCAGGATGCCCAGCGCGAGCAGGGCGGCCACGAGCACCGCCGCCGCCATGGCCCCCCGGCGCTTCAACGTCCACGCCGCCTCCAGGGCCCAGGTGCCGCCCACCGTCACCGCCAGCAGCCAGAACATCGGCAGCCCCAGGCCCACCGTCGCGCGCGCCAGCTCCTCGGCCGTCATCCTCGGCCCCGACGTCGCCAGCACCGAGCCGAGCACGTCCGCGACGCGCATCGCTCCAAAGGCCACCGCCACGCCCAGCAGCACCCGCCGTGTGCGCGTCAGCGGCACGTCCAGCAAGGCCCAGAGGACTCGCAAGAGCGTGTAGGGCAGGGGAATGGAGCACAGCGCGCCGAGCAACAACCACGGACGCGTGTCCACGAACATCCAGCCGACCTCGTGGTGTGTTGCCCACGTAGACAGGCTGAGCGCGGCGAAGCCCAGGAAGCTCGTCGCGAGCCACAATTGCACCCGCTGCGAACGCACCGCGGCCCAGGTCGCGAAATGCACCAGCGCGAGCACGAAGAAAGCCCCCGCGAGCGCCAGATGCAGCATCGTGTAAGGCGTCACGGGTCAAACCCTAACCCAGACACCTGTTTGCTCGCGAATCGCAGCCTGTCCAGGATGACAAGACTGATTGCGAGGCGCGTCAGGACTTGAAGCCCGGGGGCCCTGGGGAGGGCGCACCCCAGTGGACCGGGGATGACGCGAGGGGTTCCCCGCGTCACCGGCCCGGTGACAGCCTTTGGCTACTTCTTGCCCGCGACCTTCGCGTAGGTGCCCTTGAGCGTCACGCCAACGGCGAAGGTGCCGGCGTGGCACTCGATTTCGGTCGCGTTCTGCAGCTCGTTCTTCTTGTAGTAGCTCACGATGTTGACCACGGCGTTGGCGCCGCGCTTCTGGGCGCCTTCCTGGAGCGAAATCAGCGCGGAGAGGATGGCCCACTTGCAGCCCTCCTCGTCGGACTTGCCCACGCCGCTGGTCTTCTTGTTGGAGACGTCCTCGCCCAGCTCCTTGGTGACCTCGGGCGTCTTCGCTCCGGCCAGGTAGAACTTCACCGTGCCGTCCAGCTTCTGCTCGGCCTGCGGCATCGACAGCACGTCGGCGAGCCGAATCATCGTCACGGTGTCACGCGCCATCGCGGGGCCGGAGACGGTGAGCGCGAGCAGCGACAGCAGCATTGCCTTCTTCATGGGTTTCTCCGTCACTGCCACCGGCGGAAGATCAACGACGTGTTGATGCCGCCGAAGGCGAAGTTATTGGTCATGACGACCTCGGTCTGGATTCTTCGACCATCTCCGGTCAGATAGTCCAGCGCAGCGCAGCGCGGGTCCACCGAGGCCGCGTCCAGGTGCAGCGTGGGGGCGAACCAGCCCGAGCGCATCATCTCGATGGTCATCCACGCCTCCAGCGCCCCACAGGCCCCCAGGGTGTGGCCCATGTAGCTCTTGAGCGAGGAGATGGGCATCCGCTCTCCGAAGACCGCCTTCGTCGCCGTGGTCTCCGCGACGTCGCCCGTGTCCGTGGCTGTCCCGTGGGCATTCACGTACTCCACCACGCCCGGCTCCAGGCCCGCGTCCTCCAGCGACAGCCGCATGGCCTGGGCCATGGTCTCCGCGTGGGGCTGGGTGATGTGGCGCCCGTCGCTGTTCGTGCCGTAGCCCACCAGCTCCGCGTAGATGCGCGCGCCTCGGGCCCGGGCGTGCTCCAACTCCTCCAGCACCAGCGTGCAGGCACCCTCGCCGAGGACGAGGCCATCGCGCTGCGCGTGGAAGGGCCGGGGCGTCAGCTCGGGCGAGGCGTTGTTCTTCGTGCTGGTGGCGAACAGGGTGTCGAACACCGCGGCTCCGGTGGCATCCAGCTCCTCCGCGCCACCGGCGAGCATCGCCACCTGCCGGCCCATCTTGATGGCCTCGTACGCGTAGCCGATGCCCTGGCTCCCGGACGTGCATGCGCTCGACGTGGTGATGATGCGGCCCGTGAGGCCGAAGAAGACGCCGATGTTGACGGCGGCGGTATGGGACATGGACCGCACGTAGGACGTGGCGGTGATGCCCTCGGTGCTCTTGGCCACCAGCATCCGGCCGAAGTCGCCGATGCTCGGAGGCGAGCCCGTGGACGAGCCGTAGGACACGCCCATCTTCCCGCTCGACAGCAGCGGGTCTCCCAACAGCCCCGCATCCACGAGCGCCAGCTCACTGGCACGCGTGGCCAGCAGCGCCACCCGGCCCATGCCTCGCATCGTCTTGCGCGAGTAGGTCTGCGGCGGCAGCTCGAACGGCGCGGCGGGGGCTCCCACCTGGGTGTTGAGACCCTCGTACTGCTTCCAGTCCTCGATGACCTGCACCGCGTTGCGCAGCGACTTCAGCCGCGCCTCCACCTGCGGCCAGTCGTGGCCCAGGGGGCTGAGGGCTCCAAAGCCCGTGACGACGACGCGCCTCATCCGAACAACCCCCCGTTCACGGAGATGACCTGCCGCGTGACATAGGCCGCGTCCTCGCTCATCAGGTAGCTCACCGCCGCGGCGACCTCCTCCGGCTTGCCCAGGCGCCTGGCGGGAATCAGCTTCAACGCCTCCTCCACGATGTGCGGCTCCACCATCTCCGTGTCAATCAAACCGGGCGCCACGCAATTCACGGTGATGCCCCGGCTCGCCAGCTCCACCGCCAGCGCCTTCGTCGCCCCGATGATGCCCGCCTTCGCCGCGCTGTAGTTCACCTGACCCCGGTTGCCGGTGAGCCCGGAGACCGACGACAGCGTGACGATGCGCCCCGGCTTGCGCCTGCGGACCATCGGCATCGAGAGGGGGTTGAGCACGTTGTAGAAGGCGTCCAGGTTGGTGTGGATGACCGCGTCCCAGTCCTCGGGCGGCATGGCGGGGAAAGCGTTGTCCCGGGCGATGCCCGCGTTGCACACCACGCCGTAGTAGCAGCCGTGCGCTTCGATATCGGCGAGCAGCGCCTTCGCCGTCTCCGCGCGGTCCGCCACGTCGAAGCGCAGCATGCGGCAGGCCCGGCCCAGCTCGCGGACCTGGGTGGCCACGGCCTCGGCCTCCTCGACCTTCGTGCGGCAGTGCACCACGACATCGAACCCGTCGCGCGCCAGCCGCAGCGCCACGGCGCGGCCGATGCCACGGCTGGAGCCCGTCACCAGTACCGTCTTCTCACTCATCCGTGCCCACCTTCGTCACGTCCATCGAGGCCGGGGGCTGGAACACCGTCAGCGCGGCCGTGGCCACCGTCTCGCCCTCAATCCCGAGAGTACAGTCGAACTGGCTCATCCCGTTGTCCGTCCAGAACTGCCGGCGGACCTCGATGCGCAGGTGTTCTCCCACCTTGAACGAGGGGCGGCTGCACTCATACTTCCGCGTCCCCAGGAGGAAGCCCATGCGCTGCGTCTCGCCCTGCATCCGCTGCCGCCAGCCCGCGTAGGCGGCGATGGCCTGGGCCATGAACTCAATGCCCACCCAGCCGCCCACCGCGCCGGACTCCTGGAACAGGCAGTCCTCGCGCAGCGTCACCTCGGCCACCAGGCTCTCCTCGTCGCCCTCCACCGCGCGGTCAATCAGCCGCATGCGGTCCGCATGGGGGACAATCTCGGAGATGTCGAAGGCAATGGGCGTGCGCATCAGGCCCTTCCCAGGATGAGGGCGGCGTTGCTGCCGCCGAAGGCGAACGAGTTGCTCAGGACATAGCGCGGCGGGCGCCCCAGCGCCTCACCTGGCTTCACCAACGACAGGGCGGGCAGCGACGGGTCCGCCTCGCCATCCCACCAATGCGGAGGCAGGCGCCCGTAGGCGTCGTCCGTGAGGGTCAGCCAGCACAGCGCGGCCTCCAGCGCTCCCGCCGCGCCGAGCGTGTGGCCCGTGAGCGGCTTGGTGGAGCTGCACGGCACGTTGCCCCCGAGCAGCGCGCTCACCGCACGGCTCTCCATGGCGTCGTTCTGCGGCGTCGCGGTGCCGTGCAGGTTGACGTAGCCCACGTCGGCCGGGGTGATGCCCGCGCGCTCCAGGGCCGTGCGCATGGCGATGAGCGCGCCCCGGCCTCCGGGCTCGGGCGCGGAGAGGTGGTGCGCGTCCGAGGACTCGCCCCAGCCCGCGAGCCGCACCGGCCCCGGCTCGCGCGTCATCAGGAACAGCGCCGCGCCCTCGCCGATGTTGATGCCCCGGCGATGGACGCTCATCGGGTTGCAGCGCGCGTCGCTCACCGAGTCGAGCGACGTGAAGCCCGCAACGGTGAAGCGGCACAGCGCGTCCGCCCCGCCGGTGATGACGGCGTCCGCCGCGCCCGAGCGCAAGAGCCGCGCGGCCGTGGCCAGGGCCTTGGCGCTGGACGAGCACGCGGTGGAGATGACGAACGAGGGGCCCTGCACGCCCAGCACGTGGTTGAGCGCCAGGGCGGGTGAGCCCAACTCCTGCTGCCGGACATCGAAGTTCGGAGGGAGCTGGCCCGTCGACGCGCGGGCGACGATGGCGGCCTCGCTCTCGCCGATTCCGGAGGTGCTGGTGCCCAGGACGACGGCCACGCGCTCCGGGCCATAGCGGTGCAGGGCGTCGTCCACGGCGGGACGCACCTGGGCGAGCGCGGTGAGCAGGAGCGCGTTGTTCCGGCTGCGCAGCGGCACCGGCAAATCATCCACGGGGACGAGCGGCTTGGTGACGTAGCCCACGTGGAGCGGGCGGTCCGCGAAGTCGAAGCGCTCGGACACGCCCGTGGGCCTGTCGCCGAAGAGGGCGGTGGCCACCTCGAGCAGGCCCTGTCCCAGGGCGCACACCAGACCGAGCTGATTCAGGAAGACCTGCGGAATCATGGGCTCAATCCTCCGAGAGGCGTGACTCGATGGTCAGCCGGTAGTGCTCCGCCAAGTTGACCAGCTCCGCGCGGCCCGCCCAGCGCGGCTCTCCAGCATAGCGCACCGTGAGCCAGTCCTTGCCCGCGTGGCGCAGCACGCGCAATCCCGGCGCATCCTCCAGCGTCCAGTCCGGCGGCAGGGCGGCGCGCACCGAGGCGGCCGGCCAGTAGACGAACTGGATGTCCCGCAGCACGGTGCGTGACTGGAACTGCTCGGGCACGCGCGCGTCCCGCTGCTCGTCCAGCTTCGCGCCGTCCCACTGCATGGTGAAGACGCGCTGGCCCAGGGCGAAGCCCGCGAGCTGGAGCGCCGCCGCGTCGATTTCGACGAGCGCCTCCAACGAGCGGGGACCGCCCGGGTCCGCGTCGTGCGCGAAGCTCAGGCGCTGCGCCAGGCTCACGCTGGCTCCGAATTCCGCTGGGGCCAGCGAGAGCATGGGCAGGGCCACCTCCGGCGCCACCCGTCGCGGAGGCGGCGTGGCGCAGGCGATGAGCCCCAACAGGGCGGCGATGGGAATCAGGTGGCGCACAGCTTCTCGAGCACGCCGAGCCGACGTCGGCTGTCGGCCACGAAGGGGTTCTCCTTGTCCCAGGCGTAGCCGGCCAGGATGGCGGAGATCATCCGACGCACCTCGGGGGACGCGTTGGGGTGGAAGATGATGTCCTGGAAGCCACCGGCGTACCAGGACTCGACGAAGGTGCGGAACGTGTCCACGCCGCCCTTGAGGGGCACCGCGTAGTCGCGCTCCCAGTCCACCGTCTCGCCCGCGAACACGCGGCCGATGCACTTCGCCGCCAGGCTCGCGGACTTCACGGCGATGGTGACGCCCGAGGAGAACACCGGGTCCAGGAACTCGCCCGCGTTGCCCAGGAGCGCGAACCCGTTGCCCCACAGCGACTTCACGTTCGCCGCATAGCCGGTGATGCTCCGCGCGGGCGTGTCCCAGACCGCGTTCTTCAGGAGGTTGGACAGGGACGGGTCCTCGCCGACGATGGCCTTGAGCCGCTCGGTCTCCGTGCCCTGGAACTGCTCCAGGTACTCGCGCTTGGCCACCACGCCCAGCGAGCAGCGCCCGTTGGAGAAGGGGATGGTCCAGTACCAGACGTGCACGTGCTTCGGGTGCACGGTGACGCGAATCTTGCTCCGGTCGAAGGTGACGCCGGGATCCACCCGGTCCTCCACGTGCGTGAAGAGGGCGCCACGCACGGGGAAGTTCGACGGCGTCTCCAGGTCGAGCAGCCGAGGCAGCACGCGGCCGAAGCCGCTGGCGTCGAGCAGGAAGCGCGCCTGGACGCGATACGCCTCACCCTCGGGCGAGCGCACCGTGATTTCAGGCTCCGCGCCGGTGACGTCCACGGACTCGACGGTGTGGCGGAAGCGCAGGGTGGCGCCCATGCGCTCGGCGGCGAGCGCCAGCACGTGGTCGAACGTTCCGCGCTGCACCTGGTACGTGGTGCCCCAGCCCTTGGAGAACTTGTCGCGGAAATCGAAGTCCGTGTACTTCTCTCCGCGCGCGAAGGCCGCTCCGTTCTTGTACTGGAAGCCCGCCTCGACGACGTCGCGAATCATCCCCGCTTCCTCGATGTACTCCATGCTCTGAGGCAGCAGGCTCTCTCCGATGGAGAAGCGAGGGAACTGCTCGCGCTCCAGGATGAGCACCTGACGACCCTGCTTGCGCAGAAGCCCCGCGGCAACAGAGCCGGAGGGGCCCGCACCAATGATGACGACTTCTGTTTTTTCCACCTTCACGACACGTCCTTGCCAGGAGGAAGTCTGCAACAGGGCGTGAGCAACCAGATGGTGACTTCGCCCAGCAGCATGGTGAGACCGAAGGAGCGCAGGGCCGGAGTGGCCGAGAGCCCCAGAAGACCGAAAGAGAGCAGGGTGCTCACGCCGGCGAGCGCCACCGCGAGCCATGCGGAGCCCTCTCCGGGGTGCTCCAACATGAAGATTCCGTAGTCCACGCCCATGCCCAGGAGCAGCATCAGGCCCAGCACGCTGAAGAGCTGGAGCGGCTCGCCCACCCAGCCGAACACGGCCAGCGTGACGAGCGTGCCCACCACCGTGGGCAGCCAGGCCCGCCACGCCTGTCGCCGGAAGCGCGCGACGAGCAGCAACAGCACCCCGAAGTAGCCCAGCAGGATGAGCCCGCCCATGAGGCGGCGGTAGCGCTCCAGGAGCTTGGAGATCTCCTGCGTCTTGTCCACCCACCGCACGCCCTCCAGCCCCTCGGCGGTGTCGGCGAGGCGCGGGAGCATCGACGGGTCTGTCAGCCCTCGCAGCATGACGATGCTGAAGTGCTTCTCGCCCAGGCGCCCCAGCCACTGCTGCCGGATGGCCGCCGAGGCGGGACTGGCGAGCAGCCGCTCCGGGGTGAGCACGTCGTCCGCGAAGCGCGCGCGGGTGGGGGCCTCGCCCGTGGCCTGGGCCACCGCGGCCACCGCCTGGGCCTCCGCGCTGGCGCTCAGCTTCGCGTCCGCGCGCTGCTGCTCCGCGCTAGGGAGCCAGTCCGACACCGCGCGGTAGCCCGCGAAGACATTGGCAGTCACGAGCGGGTCCAGTCGCGCCTTCAGCGCCGCCTCGCGCGCGAGCACCTGCTCCTCGTCCTGGCCTCCCACGAGGAAGAACTGGGCGGGGCTGGGCAGGCCCAACAGGCGCCCCAGCTCGCGCTGATCGGCGATGAGGTGGGCGGGCGCGCCCTGGAGCTGGCGAATGTCATCGCGCGTCTGGATGCGCCACAGCCCGCCGACGATGAACAGCACGAGCGCCGCCGTTCCACTCCACCACACGCGGTTGGACGTGAAGCGGGGCCAGCGTGCGAGCGAGGCGGCGAAGCGCCGGGCGAAGGCCGTCTCGGGCAGGGCGCCGGTGTCCAGCGTCGGGAACCAGCAGGCCACCGTCAGGAACGCGCCCACCAGCCCCGTGGCGGAGAACAGCGCCATCTGCCGCAGGCCAGGGAATGGCGCCACGCCCAACGCGAGGTACGCCACCACGCTGGTGAGCAGCGCCATCACCATGCCGGGTAGCAGGCTGCGCATCAGCGGCCCGCGCTCGGAGGGCGGCTTGCCCTGACGCGCGGCGAAGTAGTGGAAGCCGTAGTCCTCCGCCACGCCGACGAGGCTGGAGCCGAAGACGAGGGTGAGCAGGTGGACCCGCTCGAACACCAGCGCGGTGACGCTCATCGCCACCGCGCAGCCGATGCCCAGCGACACGCCCACCAGGACGATGGGGCGCATCGAGCGGAACGTCAGCCACACCAGGAGGAGCACCGCCACCAGCGAGCCGATGCCGATGGTGGACATCTCGTCGCTGGCCTGCGAGGCGGCGGCCTCCGCGTACAGCGGCACGCCCGCGGCCACCAGCCGGCCTCCAGGTACCTGGCTCGTCACCATGGCCCGCGCGCGGTCCACCACGGTGGTGATGTTTCCGTCGGCCCCCAGCGCGAAGGCGGACACCTGGCTGTGCCACGCGAGCAGCACCCACTCCCGGCCTTCTCCCGACAACCAGAGCCGGCCGTCACGCGGACGCGCCGTGCTCTCCGACGCGCGCGCCGCCCACCAGTCCGGCCACAGGCCCAGCGGGTCCGCTTCCCAGTCCGTCAGCCGGGGGCCCGCGGGCTGATACAGCTTCATCAGCGCCGTGCCACCCAGCTCCTCCGCCGTCGCCCGCGACAGCCACGTGCGCTGCGCGGGCGTCAGCAGCCTGTCCCGATACGGGCGGTACAGCTCCAGCGCCGCATCCAACGAGGACGCGTCCAGGGCGGAGGGCTTCAACAGCGAGGCGTCCTTGGACAGCTCCGCCGTGACGAGGTCCGCCGCGCGCTGGGCGGACTCCCAGTCCGGAGCGCCCACCAGCAGCACCAGCTCCCGACCCGCCTGGTCCGCGAGCTTGCGCGTGGCGGCATCGACCTCGGGGGCCTGCTCGTCTTCGGGCAGGAGCGCCAGGACATCGGTGTCCAGGCGCGCCGAGCGCCAGAACTGGACCTGGTGCGCCCCCACGGCCAGCACCACCAACAGCCAGAAGATGGCGGCCTTATTTCGCAAGGCGTTTTGCTTCCGTGTCACTAGGGGGAGGCGTCTGGCTCAGCTTGTCGAACTGGATGACGCTGGTATCGCCCCGCGCCTCGTCCAGCTTGACCTGCCGCACGTACGTGTCTCCCTCCAGGTGGATGCTCTTGAAGACACGAGAGAGGCCCGCGTCCGTGGGCGTGAGGGTCAGCTTCCAGCCCGCCGTGCCCACCAGCTCGCCCTCGACGCGGAAGCGCTTGGACAGCGCGGCCACGTCTCCGGACAGGAGCGCGAACATCACCTCGTTCACCGCCGCGAGCCCCGGCTCCTTGCTCGCGTCCAGGTGATAGGCCGCGGCTCCCGTGCCCTGCTCGGCGCTCAGCGACTTGCGCGTCAGCGTCAGCGTGGACGCGAAGGGCTCCCGCGTGTCCCACAGCACGCCCTGCTCCTTCGACAGCAGGAATGCGCCGCGCGAGACGAGCGGCTTCTTGAAGCCGGACACCGTCTTCTTCTGCTCGAAGTCACCCCGCAGCAACGGCACGTCGGCGAGCCGGGCGCGGACGCCCGAAATGACGTCGTCACCGGCGCTGGCCGTCGAGCCCACCAGCAGCATCCCCAGCAAGAGCGCGCGCTTCATTCGGGCTTCACCCCCAGCCGCTGCCAGAGCACCGGCGGACAGATGTACTGGAGCTCCTTGGTGGCCATGGACACGGCGACCTGGACGGTGTGGGCCTGGTTCACCTTGCGGCCCGTGGACGCGTCCCGAATCACATAGTCGATGCGCAGCCGGTTCTCCCACTCGGTGATTTCGGCGCGAATCTTCAGCGTCTTCCCGTAGAGCGCCGGCTGAACGTACTTCAGCCGCATGTCCACGACGGGCCAGGCGAAGCCGGACGCGAGCATCTGCGGGTAGTCGTAGTCGAACTTCGCCAGGAGCGCGCAGCGCGCCAGCTCCAGGTACTTCACGTAGTGGCCATGCCAGACGACCTCCATCAGGTCGATGTCATGGAAGGGCGGCGACAGCTCGATTTCATGGCTGAGGTCAGGCTTCATAGAGCCCCCACTCGCGGGCGCGGATGGCGCCCAGCAGCCCTTGCAGCTCCTTGTCCAACGCTCGGTCCTCCACCACCAGCGGGATTCGCTGCTCCAGGTCGGCCTGCATCGACGCAAGAGACGGCGCCAGATTCATTTCTTGAGCAATCCGGCCCCGCAGCGCGATTCCCTGACGCGCCGCGATGAGCATCGCCGCCACCACCTGCTCGGACAGCTCCAGCACCCGGAGACAGTCGCGCGCGGCGATGGTGCCCATGCTCACCTTGTCCTGGTTGTGGCACTCGGTGGAGCGGGAGAAGACGGACGCGGGCATCGTCTGCTTGAGGGCCTCCGCCGTCCACGCGGAGACGCTGATCTGCACCGCCTTGAGGCCATGGTTGATGGCCGCCCGCGGCCCCGTGGAGCCGGAGAGGTTGGAGGGCAGCCCGTGGTTGTAGCGGGTGTCCACCAGCAGCGCGAGCTGTCGGTCCAACAGGTCCGCCACGTTGGCCACGGCCGTCTTGAGCCCGTCCATGGCGAAGGCGATGTGACCGCCGTAGAAGTGCCCGCCGTGCAGCACCCGCTCGCTGTCGGGGTCGATGAGCGGGTTGTCGTTGGCGCTGTTCAGCTCGTTCTCGATTTGCGCCCGGAAGAAGGGCAGGGCGTCCTCGAGCACGCCAATCACGTGCGGCGCGCAGCGCAGGGAGTATCTGTCTTGAAGTCGCTGCTCGTTGCGGCTCGGCCGGTCCGTGGCCAGGTCCACGCGCAGGCGCGCGGCCACGCGCTGCTGGCCCACGTGCGGCTTGAGCGCGAACAGGGCCTCGTCGAAGTGGTGCGCGTTGCCGGCGCTGGCCACCACGTTGAACGCGGTGAGCCGCGTGGCCAGCCGTCCCAGGTACTCCGCGCGCTCCCACGCCAGACACGCCAGGGCGGTCATCACCGCCGTGCCATTCATGATGGCGAGGCCCTCCTTGGGGCGCAGCTTCAAGGGCTTCAGGCCATGCTGCGCGAGCACCTCCGCGGCGGCCCGCCGCTCACCCCGGTACCAGACCTCGCGCTCCCCGCAGAGCACCGCCGCCACATAGGACAGCGGCGTGAGGTCTCCACTGGCGCCCACCGAGCCCTCGGCGGGGATGAGCGGGAGGATGTCGTGGCGCAGGAGCAGCTCCAACTGCGTGAGCAGTCCCAGCCCCACGCCCGACACGCCCTGGGCCAGCGAGGCCAGCCGCGCCGCCAGCACCGCGCGCGTCTCCTCGGGCGTCAGGAACCGTCCGGCGCCAATGCCGTGGTACGCGTAGAGGTGGTGCGGCAGCTCGGCGACCAGCTCGGGGGGAATGGAGACGGTGCACGAGTCGCCGTACCCCGTCGTCACGCCGTAGATGTTCCCATCCTCGGCGAGCAGCCGGTCCAGGAACTCCGCGCCCCGGGTGATTCTGCGCTGGAAGTCGGTGGACGTGCTCAGCTCGGCATCGCGCTCGCGGCGCGACAGCGAGGACACATCTTCAATGGCGAGCCGGCTCCCATCGAACCGGACCGCGCGGTCATTCTTGATTCCTGGCGGAGGCATTCGCCTGATCCCAAAAGGGAAAGAAGTTGAACCAATCGAACGGAGCGCGCTTCAGCAGCGCGGTCACCCGCTCGGCATAGTGTTGCGCGTGGCCCGTCAACGCGGCCGCGCGCTTGCCCCGGGGGAGCTCGACTCGCTCGGCCAGGCGCTCGAAATGGATGGTGTACCCACCGTTCTCGTGGATGCACCCCAGCAGGTAGAGCGGGCACTTGAACAGCGAGGCCAGCACGTAGGGGCCCACGGGAAACGCGGCCGGGTACCCCAGGAAGTCCACATCCACCGTCTGACTGGCCGTGACAGGCACCCTGTCGCCCGCAATCACCACGAACCCGCCCGCGGCCACGTACTTCTCCAGGGCGACGGCCGTCCCCGGGCCCATGTCCGTGACTTCCACCAGCTCGAAGGCGCTGTCCGGATTGAGCCGCTTGAGCAGGCGGTTGAACTGCTCGGCGTGACGGGTGTGCACCAGGATGTGGAGCCTCACCTCGCCGCGCTTCTCGGCCATGGCACGGCACAGCTCCAGGCAGCCCATGTGCGCGGTGACGATGACGCCGCCCTTGTTCGACTTCACGACTTCGTAGAACTGCTCGCGGCCCTCGGTGTGGACCTGCTCGAAGCGGTACCTGCCGCTGACGGCCAGGAGCTTGTCGAGCATCGTCTCCGCGAAGGCCACCATGTGGCGCAGGCTGTCCATGCGCCCGGGTTTCCGCCCGAGCGCGCCCGTGGCCTGCTCCACCCGCGTGAGGTACTGGAGCGAGGCCTGACGGACGATGGGGCGGCCCAGCCAGTGCACGAAGACCACCGGGTACAGGCAGAGCCGGAACGGCCAGCGCCCCAGCAGCCGGTGGACCCAATACAACAGCCAGATGCCGAGCACGAAGGTGCTCTCGCCCATCTCCGCCCAGTGCCGCGACTTCATGCGGAGACCTTCCGCCACAAGAGCAGCGGCAGCCGCAGCAGCATCCCGAAGAAGAGCTTCGCGTGCATGCGGGAGATGCGCACGTTGTCCCAGAGCACGTCGAAGTGGGAGATGCCGTCGGTGGGGTAGCGCACCTGGGTGGGCTGGTTGAGGATGCCCACCCCGCGCCAGTACAGCCGGACGATGACCTCCACGTCGAAGTCCATCCGCCTGCCGATGCGCACCGAGTCGATGAGCGCGAGCGTGGGCGCCAGCGGATACACGCGGAAGCCACACATCGAATCGCGGATGGCCAGGGACAGCGTGTTGATCCACACCCAGATGTGCGTGGCATAGCGGCCGTACAGCCGGCCCTTGGGCACGGACTCGTCGTAGACGGGCGTGCCGCAGATGATTTTTTCGGGGGACGCGGCCGCCAGCTCCACGAAGCGGGGGATGTCCCGCGTGTCGTGCTGGCCGTCGGCGTCAATCTGCAGCGCGTGGCTGAAGCCGGAGGCCTTCGCCGCCCGGAAGCCCGCCATCATCGCGCCGCCCTTGCCTTCGTTCTGGGGCAGGCGCACCAGCTCGATGCCCGTCTTGTCCGCCTCCGCCAGGGTGTCCAGCACCTTCGCGCAGCCCGGCTCGCTGCCGTCATCCACCAGCACGCACGGCAACCCGTGTGCGCGCACCGCGTTCACCACCGCGCCCACCGCCTCGCCGTGGTTGTAGACGGGAATCACCACGCAGACCTTCATCCGCGGACCTCACCGAGCAGGATGCGGCCGCTCCCGTGGGTGCCGGCCTCGGAGGTGAACTTGAACTGGAGGCTGCCCTTGGCCTGCGTCCAGGTGAGCTCCAGGGTGAGCTGCGTCCCGGGGACGATGAGCTGCTGGAACTTCACCGCCTCCATGCGCAGGAACTCGGGCGGCAGGGTGAACAGCTCCCGGCCCAACTGGAGGGCCCACTCAATCTGCGCCACGCCGGGCAGGATGGCCTTCTCCGGAAAGTGGCCCTTGAAGTACGGCAGGCTCGCGGGCGTCTCGATGCTCAACACGGCGCGGTCCGCCGTCTGCTCGAGCACCCGCAGGGGCGGGCGGCGGGAGTCGAAGAGGGCGACGAGCGCGGCCTCGGTGGATTTGCCCTGGGCGTTGACTGGCATCGCCTCCAGATACCGGAATCGACGCGGAAGGACACTGGGCTCGAACTGGGAAGCGAGGTGCTTTCGGATGGCCTGGTTCAGGAAGTGCTTGCCGCTGTCCGCGTGGAGGTACCGGCCAGTGGGGCCCAGCACGGCCACCACCCCCAGCGTCAGGCGGTTTCCCTCGGACAAGGGGACCACCCGCGCCTCGCGCACCAGGTCGCTCTCCAGCAGGGCCCGCTCCATCGCGCTCAGAGAGACCCGCTTCTCCTCCAATTTGAGCAACCGGTCCATGCGCCCCAGCAACTCGAAGCCCTCCGGCAGCAGCCGGGCCCGGTCCTCCGTCTGGAACCAGCCCCCGTCCGGCAGGTGGGCGGAGCGGACCGCCAGGGCGTCGTCCGTCAGGCGCACCTCCACGCCGGGCAGTGTCCTCCAGCTCAGCGCCTCGTCCCGGGCGCGCTGGCGCCAGGCGATGCCCCCGGTCTCCGAGCTGCCGTAGACCTCCACGGGCGCCTGCCCGAGCAGCTCGCGACAGGCGTGCAAGGCATCGCCTGGCAGGGGCCCTCCCGAGGAGAACACCGAGCGCAGGTTCCCCCGCACGCTCGCCCAGTCCAGAGTGTCCGGCAGCCGCTTGAGGTGGGCGGGGCTGGCGATGAGCGCCGCCGGCCCGTGCGTGAGCTCCGCGACGATGTCCTCGGGGTACGGCAGGCTCCGGGCGAGGAACGGCCGGCCCGACGTCAGCGGCCAGAGGACCCGGAACAGCAGGCCGTAGATGTGCTGGTGGGACACCGTGGCGAGCACGCGGCCAGCGCCGGTGTCGGACCCGAGCCGGGCGTCGAAGAGGTCCGCCAGCGTGGCGACCTCCCGCGTGAGCTGCCCCAGTTGCTTGGGGATGGCCGCGGGCTCTCCGCTGGAGCCAGAGGTGTAGACGACCAGCGCCTGGGCCTCGGAGGAGAGCGGCGCCCACCGCGTCCGCGGCGCGCCCTGCTGGAACTTCAGGAGCTTCGTGGAGGAGGGAATCTGGCCCGCGAAGCCGTCCACCTGGAGGCGCAGGCGCTCCCGCGTCGTGGGTTGGACCTCGGCGGGAAGGTAGACGCACCGGCCCGCGTGCCAGGCGCCGAGCAGGGCCGCGGCGAACTCGAAGGTGTCCTCGAAGTAGAGCGCGAAGCGCTGGCCCGTGTGGCCCTCGAAGGCCGCGCGCCAGCCGGAAGCCCGGGCCTCGAAGTCCGCGAAGGTGAGGACCTGCCCCTCGCGAAACGCCACCGGGAAGTCGGCGGGGCGTCCTTGCGTGAGGAGGTGTTCGATGGCGATGCGCTCAGCCATGGGCGTGACTTGCCCTCACGCGTCGGCGCACCAGCCACTCCCCGGCGAAGAGCACGCCCATCAGCCCATAGGCGATGAGCCCGTTGTACAGCGCCCACGTCGCGTCACTGGCCCACAGCGCGGTGCCCAGCGCGATGCTCCCGTTGACGACGAAGAAGCCGCACCACACCTGCGTCACCCGCCGCGTATAGGCCACGCCGGACGGAGGCAGCTCCGGCTCGCGCAGCCTGGCCAGGCGCTCGATGACGCTGGGCGGATACACGAGGCTGGTGGCGAAGACGGCGAGCAGCATGGCGTTGACGAGCACCGGATAGAGCTTGAGCGGCAGGGCGTGGTTGCCCAGCATGCTGGTGCCCGCGAGGACCAGGGCCCCCGCGGCGGTGACGAGCCAGACGCGCTCGCGGGTGGCCACGGCCCGCACGACGGCCATGCCCACCAGGGGCACCGCCATCCAGCGAGGCTCGAACCGGCCCAGGCCCCAGTACACCAGCAGCGGATACGCGAGGCTCAGCACGCCGAGCAGCGCTGGACGCAGAAACTTCACGCCGCCACGGATTCGTCGAGCAGGCTGTGCAGGGCGTCGACGACGTCCTGAATCGTCCGGACGGACTTGAAGACCTCCGGCGGAAGCCGCTTGCCCGTCACGGGCTTGAGCTTCACGAGCAGGTCCACGGCATCGATGCTGTCGATGTCCAGGTCGTCGCGGAGGCGGGCCTCGGGGGTGATCCGGGCCGGGTCGATGTCGAAGGTGTCCTGCAGGAGCGTGCGCAGGTTCTCGAAGAGCTGGGTCTTGGTCATGTGCATATCCCCCTCGAATGGGTGGTGCGGGTGCTCAGGACTTGCGATGGGCGCTCACGAAATCCGCGAGGGCGCGCACGCTGGCGAAGTGACGACGGTTTTCCTTGGAGTCGCTGGCCAGCGCAACCCCATAGGCCTTCTGAAGCGCCAGACCGAGTTCCAGGGCATCGATGGAATCGAGCCCCAGGCCCTCGACGAACAGCGGCGCGGCCGGGTCTATATCCTCCGGCTTGAGGTCCTCGAGGTTCAGCGTCTCGATGACCAGCTTCTTGATTTCCTGCTCAAGCGCCTGCATGGCGTTGTGTCTCCGTGGAGAAGTAGTCGTGCAATCTCTCGGTGAGATGGCGGGCGGCGAGGGCCTCTCCGTGGGCCTCTTCGACCAGGGACGACACTCGAATGTCGTCTTGAATCACGATGTTGAACTTCATCCGGGTGGGAGCCACGCGCCACCACGGCCGCCCCTTGGTGAGCGCCAGCGGGGCGACCTGGATGGTGACCGGGGTGATGTCGCAAGGGCCTCGCACCGCGATGTTGGCCGCCCCGCGCTGCAGCTTCATGGGGCCGGACTCGGGCGTGCGCGTGCCCTCCGGGAAGATGATGAGGTTGTTGCCCGCCTTCACGGACGCGATGCAGGCCTGTACGAGCTCCGGGCCGGAGTCATTGCAGAGGTAGCCGGTGGCCTCGATGGGGCCGCGCATGAAGGGGTTGTTCGCCAGGCTCGCCTTGACCACGCAGTCCGCGTTGGGCACCAGGGAGATGAGGAACACGACGTCGATGAGCGTCGGGTGGTTGGCCAGGATGAGCAGCCCGGGGCGCGCCAGCTTCTCCACCCCGTCGATGCGGTAGTCCAGGCACCCCAGGAAGCGCATCAGCCCGACGAAGAAGCGGAACGAGTGATGCACCGCCAGCCGCGCCAGCCGGGTGCGCCGGGGCTTGTTCCGGACCAGGAGCGACAGCAGGGGGAAGAACAGCACGCGCAGGGCGATGCCCCCCACGCCGAAGGTCGCGAAGGAGATGCCCGTGGCGATCACCCGCCAGCCGCGCTCCAGTCGCTCAGGAATCACGGTGCCACCGCCAGAGTCGGGAGCCGGTGTGGTGCTCGAAGCGCGCGTCCCCCGAGACGAGGAAGCGCAGCACGGACAGCTCCTCCGGAAGCGTGTCTCCGGGAGCCCGCTCCGGAGCGCCCGTCGAGGCGCCGCAGGTGAGCCGGTAGGTGGCGCCATCGCCGGCGGGCCGCAGGCTGCATGCCCACGCGTGCGGGAGGGACACCTGCTCGGGGAAGTGCTCGAAGGG
>NZ_JABXEM010000090.1:0-38026 GCF_013372595.1 Myxococcus sp. AM011 | reverse complement strand
GGGCGGGTGGGTGGAGAACAGCGCCATCACGCCCCCCCGGTGCAGCGGGTTGACGATGAACAGGTGCGACGTCGCCGGCGCCCTGTCGTATGGCATCACCTCCGCGCCGCGCTCCATCTTGAGCAGCGCATCCGCCAGCGCGTCTGGGTCTCCGCTCAGCTCGGCGCCCGTCGCGTCCGCGCCGTACTCGCGCGAGCGGCTCACGGCGAGCTGCAACAGCGTGGCGGCGATGGGCGCGACGAGGAGCAGGCCCAGGTTGGCGAACGCGCTGCCGATGCCGCCTTCCCTGTCATCGCCCCGGCTGAGCATGGAGCCGCCGAACCAGAAGAGCATCTGCGCCGCGTAGCTGATGATGCCGGCCAGCGTGGCCGCCACCGTGCCGATGAGCGTGTCGCGGTTGCGCACGTGCCCGATTTCATGCGCGAGCACGCCCTCCAGCTCACGCTGGTCGAGGATGTCCATGATGCCCGCCGTCACCGCGACGGCGGCATGCTTGGGATTGCGGCCGGTGGCGAACGCGTTGGGCGCGCGCGTGGGCAGGATGTAGACCTTCGGCTTGGGCATTCCCGCGCGGGTCGCCAGTCGCTCCACCATCTGGTGCAGCCACGGCGCCTGCTCGTAGGGCAACGGCCGCGCTCCATGGATGGCCAGGGCAATCTTGTCGCTGAACCAATAGGAACCGAAGTTCATCACCACGGCGAAGAAGCCGGCGAACATCAAACCCTGGGCGCCGCCCAGTCGCTGGCCGATGACGAGCACCAGCGCGGTGAGGCCCGCGAGCAGCACCGTCGTCTTGAGCGCGTTGCCCAGGCGGTGCCACCCACCGCCGCCGTGCAGCGCCGGACGTCCGCCGCCGTTCCGGGAAGTTTCGTGGGTGCCAGTGAGTGCCATGTCGTCTCGTTCCTTTCCCCCGTCAGGGGCTTCAGAAACGTAAACAGGCGGGCCGGCACGTCAATGAACGCCCCTGGAAATCGTAATGAATCCAGTGGGTTGCGTCGCCGCTTGGACGTCGACCAGGGGAGCGGGCGTGCCGTCGCCGGGCAGGCCCGCCCCGAGGTGGCGGCGCTTCAGTCGTTGTCCCCTTCGACGGACTGAGGCAGCTCCAAATCCAGCACGGTGACGAGCTCTGTCTTGAGCACGTCGGTGACGCCCTTGAAGGCGTCATGGAGCGCGCGCACGGACGGCTTGTCCTGGGCCAGCGCCTGCTTCAGGTCCTCCTCCTCGATGGTGCCGAAGGCCGCCTCGGCGGCGACGATGCGCTCGACCAGCCTCTGCGCCAGCGCCTCCGCGCCCGCGGCCACCAGCACGTCGTCGAAGCCCGTGCCCGCGTAGTTCTCTCCGCAGCCCTGCGCGAGCAGCCGGAAGCCCCGGACGTTGGCCCGCAGGTTCGCCTTCGAGCGGCCCGCGAACTGCGACTCCAGATGCTCCGGGCAGGTGTCCGTCGAGCACTCGCGCATGCCCAGGGGCCGCGCCAGCTTCAGGTCCTTGCCCTCCTTCTCGAAGTAGAACATCGCGTCGCTCAGTGAGTTGAGCGCGGCCTGGTTCGTCGGGAACACCGTGTTGCCGGAGCCCGCGGTCGCCAGCGTGTTGGCGAAGTTGTCCTGGTCCGCTGCCCACGCCTTCACCAGCAGCGTCGCCCGCTGATTCACGTCCCGCGCCACCGCGAGCGCATAGGCGCGCTTGCGCGAGGCCCGCTCCTCCGACGACAGCGCCGCCCACGTGCCCTGCGCGACGATGGGCGAGGTGGGCTGACACACCGTCTCCTCCCCCTCGTGGAACAGCAGGTATTCCAGCGCGTACAGGCCGCGCCGGCTCACCAGCGACGTGGGGAAGCCCGCCGTCTCATAGCTCTTGCTGACGACCTGCTCCTCCACGGCGCAGCGGCTCACCAGCGGCCATGAGTAGATGTTGTCGCGCAGCTCCGCGCCGCCCGCCGCGCTGCGAGGCGCCGCGGGCCCCACCTGCATCACCTCCGCCACCTGCCACACGTCCATGGCCGCGTGGAACGCCGCGCGCGCCTCCTCCCGCGTCGCCGTGTCCGGCTGGCCCGCGTACCGCGACACCGCACCCGTCAGCGCGGTGCTCGCCTCCAGGAACTGGCGCGCCGTCTTCTCCACGCAGACGCCCGTCGCCTTCAAGAGGTCCGCTCGCGTCGTGTCCGTTTCGCCCGGCCCGCCCGGCCCCGCGTCGTCCTTGCCCTTGTCGGACTCCTTGCAGCCCGGAAGCCACGTCAAGGCCGTGATGAGCAGGAGCGTGCGGGTGCGGCGCGCGCGGAAAAGGCCCGGTGTCTGGGTGTTCATGGGGTCTCGCTTCTCTCGTGAATGGCAGGGGGCTCGAGGCTTGAGTTCTTGACAGCCCGTGTGAATCCGTTTTACGAGCCCGCTTCAATTTTGAGAACGATTATCGTTAGCAGGTTACGGAATATTACTCGGGAGAGGGATGCACATGAAGAGCCGGATGGAGCAGCGCAAGTCGTTTGTGGGCGTGGCGGTCCTTTCGCTCACGTTGGCCGTTTTTGGCAGCGCGTGCGGCGATGACGACGAGAAGGATCCGCAGAACACGCCGGACTCCGGCACGCCGGACTCTGGAACGCCCGACTCGGGCACCCCCGACTCCGGTACGCCGGACGCGGGCCCGGTGACGACGGTGTCGGACGCGGACATCGCGCTGGCGCGCTTCAACACGGACGGCACGCTGGACACGACGTTCGGCGCCGGTGGCACCACGCGCATGGACCTGAGCACCGTGGCGGGTGGAACGAAGGACTCCGTGTGGGGTCTGGCGGCGGATGCGACCAACCGGCTCGTCGTCTTCGGCTCGCGCCGTGGCGAGGGTGACCGCGTCGACGCGGACCGCGTGGTGGTGCGCTTCACGGCGAACGGCGCCCGCGACACGACGTTCGGCACCGACGGCGTGCACACGCTCAACATCTCCAACCTGAGCGACGGCGCGCGCTATGGCATCGTCCAGGCGGACGGCAAGATTGTCGCGTCGGGCTACACCAGCCAGCCGACGGGCGTGGGCACGCAGGCGGCCAACCGCATCGTGCTGGCGCGCCTGGATGACACGGGCGCGCTGGACAACACCTTCGGGTGGAAGGGCGTCGTCAACAACGCGCCGTTCGGT
This sequence comes from Myxococcus sp. AM011, assembly GCF_013372595.1. Taxonomy (NCBI): domain Bacteria; kingdom Pseudomonadati; phylum Myxococcota; class Myxococcia; order Myxococcales; family Myxococcaceae; genus Myxococcus; species Myxococcus sp. AM011. The sequence continues at coordinate 34,900 of NZ_JABXEM010000090.1, read as the reverse complement.
CCCGTCAGCGCGAGCAACCCCGAGTGGGGCATGGCCGAGGCGTACCAGGTGGGCCAGTTCTCCGACGGCAGCTACGTCACCACCGGCTACGGCCGCAGCGCGTCCTCCGGCACGGTGGACGTGGTGAACTTCAAGTACACCGCCACGGGCGAGCGCGACATGAACTTCGGCACGGGCGGTGTCGCCCTGCTGGACCTGGTCAACGACAACGACCGCGGCCGCAACCTGGTGGTCCTCGGTGATGATCGCGTTGTCACCGTGGGCAGCGCGACGCCGGCGGCGCAGAAGATCTCCGGTCTGGTGTTCGTGACGGACAAGAACGGCGCGCGCGACACGACGTTCGCCTCGGAAGGATACAAGCTGTACGACTTCGAGCGTCCGGAGCAGGCGTTCTTCGGCGTGGCGAAGTCCGCGGACGGCAACTGGGTGGCGGCGGCCGGCTACCGTGCCGGTGGCGGACAGGATGACGACGGCGTGCTGGCCATCATCCCGGTGGGCGCGAACGGCACGGAGGTCGCCAAGGTCGCGACCATCTCCGAGACGGACCATGACCGCTTCTGGTCCGTGGCCTTCGACGCGTCCAACCGCGTCTACGCGGCGGGCTTCGTCACCGAGGGCGGCGACAACAAGATGGTGGTGGTGCGCTACACGACGGCCGGCGAGCTGGACACCACGTTCGGCACGGGCGGCATCGTCAAGCACAACTTCATCGCCAGCAAGACCGAGGAGACCGTGCGCGGCATCGTCGTGCAGTCCGACGGGAAGATCGTCGTCGCCGGCACGGCCGACAAGCAGTAACGCGAACAGCTCGTAGCACCCAGTCCTGAAGCCGGGGAGTCGGGTCCCTTCACGGGGCCCGGCCACCCCGGCTTCCTGGTTTCTGGCGCAGTGCCACCGCACACCATCGAGACAAGGGCGTTCTTCGCAGATGGCATGGTTCAAGGGCAGGTCGAGGCGGGCGTGGAGCTGGACGGCTCCGATGCTCATGTTGGGAGTCGTGACGTCGTCGGCCGCCCAGTCCGTGCCACAGGAGACGGCAGCGCCCACCGGGCAGGCCGCCACTCCAGAAGCACCGGTCGTCGTGCCAGGGCCGTCGGAGTCAGCGCCGCCCCCCGCGCGGCCCGAGGATGCCCCCCTGGCTCCGGCGCAAGAGCCCGCTGTCGCCGGTGAAGCACCCGTCCAGGTTCCTCCCGTCGCGTCCGAGCCCGTCGCGTCCGAGGCCGTCGTGCCCGAGGCCGGTCAACGGAAGTTCGAGAGCGTGGTGGTGGGGACCTCGGAGACGCGCACCAGCGGCTCGGTCCACGTCCTCAAGCCCTCGCAGTTGGAGCGCTACGAGAAGGACGACCCCAGCGCGGTGCTGACGAGCGTGCCCGGCGTCTACGCGCGCGGCGAGGATGGCTTCGGGCTCCGGCCGAACGTGGGCCTGCGCGGCGTGAATCCGGACCGCAGCAAGAAGGTGACGCTGCTGGAGGATGGGGTCCTCTTCGGTCCCGCGCCGTACTCCGCGCCCGCGGCCTACTTCTTCCCGCTCATCACCCGCATGCAGTCGGTGCGCGTGCTCAAGGGCCCCTCCGCCATCCAGCATGGCCCGCAGACGGTGGCGGGCTCCGTGGAGTTCCTCACCCGCGATATCTCCGCGTCCGAGTCCGCGTGGTTGGACATCGCCGGAGGCGGCTATCTGTACGGCAAGGCGCACGGCGTCTTCAGCGCGAGCACCGAGCGCGCGGGCTTCCTGGTGGAGGGCATCCACCTGCGCAGCAACGGCTTCAAGGAGCTGGACGGCGGCGGTACCACGGGCTTCCGGCGCAACGAGTGGATGGCGAAGGCCCGCTACCGCCTGGTGCCCGATGGAGAGGTCCGGCAGAGCCTCAACCTCAAGCTGGGCTACTCCGATGAGCTGTCCAACGAGACGTACCTGGGCCTGTCCGATGCGGACTTCCGGGAGAATCCGCTGCGCCGCTACGTCGCCAGCGCGTTGGACCGGATGAAGTGGCACCGCACCCAGGTGGCGGCCAGTCACGTGCTGGAGTCCGGCTCGCTGGCCCTCACCACCACGCTCTACCGAAACGACCTCTCGCGCGCGTGGCGCAAGTTGAACCGCTTCGGCGGCGCCGCCATCGCCCCCGTGCTCGCGGACCCGACGAGCGCGCGCAACGCCATCTACTACGGCGTGCTCACCGGCCAGATTGACACGTCATCCACGCAGGACACGCTACTCATCGGCCCCAATGACCGCACCTTCGTCTCGCAGGGACTCCAGAGCATCGCGCGGTGGACGACGACGACGGGCCCGCTGAGTCACAGCCTGGAGGTCGGCGCGCGCTTCCACTACGACAGCATCGACCGCAAGCACACCGAGGATGCATACCGCATGGCGGGCGGCGCCCTCGTCCTGGCCGGCGCGCCCACGTCCACCACGGCCGACAACAAGGACGCGACCCACGCCCTCGCGCTGCACGTGACGGACGCCATCGCCTGGGGGCCGCTCGTCCTCACGCCGGGCGTGCGCCTGGAGGTCATCCGCTCCCGCTCGTATGACCGCATCACCGGCGAGGACACGGACGGCGCGCTCGAGGTGCTGATGCCGGGCCTGGGGGCCTACGGCGCGCTGACGCCGAACCTGGGTGTCTTCGCGGGCGCGTACCGGGGCTTCTCGCCGCCTTCGCCGGGCCAGCCTGATTCGGTGAAGCCGGAGAAGAGCATCAACTACGAGTCGGGCGCCCGCTGGACGCGCCGGGGCGAGCGCTTCGAGGTCGTCGGCTTCTTCAACGACTATTCGAACCTCACCGCCATCTGCACCTTCTCCAGCGGCTGCGTGGACGACGACCTGGACCGGCAGACGGACGCGGGCCAGGCCCACATCTACGGCCTGGAGGTCTTCGCGGAGAAGACCTTCCGCCCCGGTGGCGGCGTGACGTTCCCCCTCTCTGCTTCGTATACCTTCACGCGCACGGAGCTGCTCAACGACTTCCGCTCGGCGGACCCGCAGTTCGGCGACGTGAAGGCGGGAGACGAGCTTCCCTACGTGCCCCGGCACCAGCTCTACGCGTCGGCGGGTGTGGAGGGCGCGCTGGGCGGCGTCATCCTGAGCGCGCTCTATGTCGACACCATGCGCGAGTCCGCGGGGCAGGGCGAGGCACCGCCGGGTGAGCTGACGGATTCCCTGCTCACGTTCGACGTCAACGCGAACTGGAACTTCTCCCGCTGGGGACAGGTCTACTTCAGCGCACGCAACGTGCTCGACGCGGCGGACATCGTCTCCCGCCGTCCGTTTGGCGCGCGGCCCAACGCTCCTCGCACGGTGATTCTGGGCTTCAAGCTGTCACACTGATGGCACGCGCGCACGCCCCGGTGGAGCGCGGCCGGGGCGCATGCGGGTCAGAGGTAGAAGCGGTCCGTCACGCCTGCGGTGCGCTGGAGGATGGCGCTCCATCCGAGCCACAACTCGATTCCACTCTTCGCGGTCTCCGGCTCGCCCCCCAGTGCGCCGAGCGAGCCCGTGCAGCCCGCGAGCGTGCACAGCCCGGACTCGGTCAGGTGCTCGAGCAGCGCGCGCAGCGTGGGCATGCCCCTCGACTCGAAGCGGTCGGTGATGTCGGCCCGGCCCGGGAAGTCAGGCTCGTCCAGGTCGCCGCGCAAGAAGCGCTCGAGCGCCCACCAGAAGAGATACACCTCCGCGCGTCGGCCGGAGGCTGTCGCCGCGGCGGCGATGGACAGTCCCTGGTGTACCCGGTCGTAATCTCCGCTGTGGAGGAAGACGACCACCTTGGGTGACAGGGGCGTGCTCATGCGGGCCTCATACCGTTCAGCAGCCCGAGCCGTCCATTGAGTCGCCACGGCGGGCCGCTCGAGCCCTTTGGCTTGCGCCCGTCCCCTTGCGCTTGCTAGGAAACCCACGAGCCATCGGGCACTTACACGCCCTGACGGGCACTTGGGACGGGTCGCTTCTCACATGGTCGAGGACATCACAGCGCGGCGTAAAGACGCTCACCTCGACCTGTGCGCCACCGGCGACGTCGAGCCCGTCGAGAACAGCACGCTTCTCGAGCACGTCCATCTGGTTCACTGCGCCATGCCGGAGATGGACGTGGAGGACGTGGACCTCTCCACCCCGTTTCTTGGAAAGCAATTGCGCCATCCGCTGCTCGTCACCGGAATGACAGGCGGCACCGAGCGTGCGGGCGCGGTCAATCGCGACCTCGCATTGCTGGCGGAACGCCATGGTCTGGCTTTCGGTGTGGGAAGTCAGCGGGCCATGGCGGAGGATGCGTCGCGGGCCGCGTCGTACCAGGTGCGGCAGGTGGCGCCCTCGGTGGCGCTGCTGGGCAACATCGGTCTCTATCAAGCAGTGCGGCTGGGCGTGGACGGGGTGCGGCGGTTGATGGAGGACATTGGCGCGGACGGCATCGCGCTGCACCTCAACGCCGGGCAGGAATTGACCCAGCCTGAGGGCGACAGGGATTTCCGGGGCGGCTACGACGTGGTGGCCGCGTTGGTGAAGGCTTTCGGTGACCGGCTGCTCGTGAAGGAGACCGGATGCGGCATCGGCCCGGACGTGGCCCGGCGATTGGTGGAGTTGGGGGTCCGCAACCTGGATGTGTCGGGCCTGGGTGGCACGTCCTGGGTTCGCGTGGAACAACTTCGGGCATCGGGCGTACAAGCCCAGGTCGGGGCTGAATTCAGCGCGTGGGGCATTCCCACGGCGGCGGCGGTGGCGACGGTGCGCGCGGCCGTGGGGCCGGAAGTCCGACTGGTGGGCAGCGGTGGCGTGAGGACGGGGCTGGAGGTGGCGAAGCTGCTGGCGCTCGGAGCGGACCTGGGCGGAATGGCCTTGCCGCTGTTCCGGGCGCAACAGGCGGGTGGGGTGGAGGCGGCGGAGCGGGCGCTGGAGGTCATCCTGTCGGGGTTGCGACAGGCGCTCGTGCTCACGGGAAGCAGAAGCTGCGCTGAGCTGAGGCAGCGGCCGCGGGTGGTGACCGGAGTGTTGAAGGATTGGATGACGGCGCTGTAGCCGCCGTGCGCATCGACGCGGGAAGAAGGAAGACTCAACATGTCTGAGACGGTGACGTCCCGGCTCTCCGGGTTCCACAAGCTGCCGATGGCCGAGCGCGTCGCGCAACTGGCGCGCATGTTGCGGCTGTCGCCCGCGGACGTGGAGCAGCTTCACGGCGCCGAGGCCCTGCAGCCGGCGCTGGCCAACCAGATGATTGAGAACGCGGTGGGCACGTTCTCCCTGCCGCTGGGCGTGGGGCTCAACCTCCAGGTCAACGGCCGCGACTACCTGGTGCCCATGGCGGTGGAGGAGCCGTCGGTGGTGGCGGCGGTGTCGTTCGCCGCGAAGATTGTCCGCGAGGCGGGCGGCTTCTACGCCGAGGCCGACGAGTCGATGATGATTGGCCAGGTCCAGGTGACGCGCTACGGCGACCCGACCGAGGCCACGGAAAAGATTCTGGCGCACAAGGAGCAACTGCTGGCCCTGGCCAACAGCTTCCACCCGGCCATGGTGGCGCGAGGCGGCGGGGCGAAGGACGTGGAGGTGCGCGTGCTGCCGGCCCCCGAGGGCCCGCGCGGCGAGCCGCTGCTCGTGGTGCACATCCTCATCGACACGCAGGAGGCGATGGGGGCCAACCTCATCAACACCGTGGCGGAGGGCGTGGCGCCGCTGGTGGAGCAGATCACCGGCGGCAAGGTGTACCTGCGCATCCTCTCCAACCTGGCGGATCGCCGGCTGGCGCGCGCCACGTGCCGGATTCCCCTGGCGATGCTGGCCGACTTCGAGATGCCCGGTGAGACCATCGCCGAGGGCATCGCCCAGGCCAGCCGCTTCGCGGAAGCCGACCCGTACCGCGCGGCCACGCACAACAAGGGCGTGATGAACGGCATCGACTCGGTGGCCATCGCCACGGGGCAGGACTGGCGCGCGATTGAAGCCGGCGCGCACGCGTTCGCCTGCCGTGGCGGTCAGTACCGCCCGCTGTCGACGTGGTACCTGGAGGAAGGCCACCTGGTGGGCCGCATCGAGCTGCCGCTGGCGCTGGGCCTGGTGGGCGGCCCCATCAAGGTGCACCCGGGCGTGCAGACGTCGCTGAAGCTCCTGCGCGCCTCGAGCGTGCGTGAGCTGTCCATGGTGTTCGCGGCGGTGGGGCTGGCGCAGAACTTCGCGGCGCTCCGGGCGCTGGGCAGCATCGGCATCCAGAAGGGCCACATGGCGCTGCACGCGCGCTGCGTGGCGGTGACGGCGGGCGCGCGCGGCGACTGGGTGGAGAAGCTGGCGGACCTGCTGGTGAAGGCGGGCCACGTGAAGGTGGAGAAGGCGCGGGAGATTCTCGCCAGCCTGTCCGCCGAGGACGCCGCCGCCGCCACGGGCACGACACTCTGAGCGCCGTGAGCACCCCGTCCTCGTTGTCCACGTTCGGCGCCGGCAAGGTCATCCTGCTGGGTGAGCACAGCGTCGTGTACGGCCATCCCGCGCTGGCGGGCCCGCTGTCGCAAGGCGTGAAGGCGCGCGGCGTTCCGTCCAAGAAGTGTCAGCTCTCCCTTCCGTCCACGTTGAGCCGGGGGCAGCGGGCGCTGCTCACCGTCGCCTTCGCGCGCGCGGCGAAGCTGGTGGGTGAGCCCCTGGTGAAGGTGACGTTGGACCCGGAGCTGCCGCTGTCGGCCGGACTGGGCAGTTCCGCCGCGTTGTCCGTGGCGTGCGCGCGGCTGTTGTTGCTGGCGGCGGGCAAGGAGCCCACGCCGCGAGAGGCCGCGCGGGTGGCGTGGGAGATGGAGCAGGAGTTCCACGGCACGCCTTCCGGGGTGGACCACACCACCAGCGCGGAGGAGCGGCTCCTGCTCTATCGCCGCACGCCCAACGCGGCGACGGTGGGGCGTGGCAGGACGGTGGACAGTCCCCGCCCCTTGAAGGTGGTGGTGGCGCTGGCCGGCGAGCGCAGCCCCACGAAGAAGACGGTGGGGGCGTTGCGGGAGCGGCAGGCGCGCTGGCCCGAGCGCTACCGACGCCTCTTCACGGAGATGGGGCGGCTGGCGTCGGAGGGAGCGAAGGCGGTGGAGGCGGGGGACCTGGAGGCGCTGGGGGACGCGATGAACGTCAACCAGGGCCTGCTGGCGGCGCTGGGCCTGTCCTCGCCGCCGTTGGAAGAGATGGTGTATCGACTGCGTGGCCTGGGGGCGCTGGGCGCCAAACTCACCGGAGCGGGTGGGGATGGCGGGGCCGTGGTCGGTCTGTTCCTCGAACCGGAGGCCGCGGTGGTCCAGCTCACCCGCCTCGGTGTGCGCTGCTTCAGCAGCCAGCTCGCGGGTCCGCGAGCGCCGTGAGTGTTCCCATGAAAGCCACAGCCCTGGCGCATCCCAACATCGCCCTCGTGAAGTACTGGGGGAAGCGGGACGACGCGCTCATCCTTCCGCACCAGTCCAGCCTGTCGCTGACGCTGTCGCCGCTGTCGGTGACGACGACGGTGGAGTTCGGCGTGTCGAGTGACGCGGTGGAGATCAACGGCCACACGTCCAAGGGCAGCGAGCGCGAGCGCGTGCTGCGCCTCTTGGAGTCGGTGCGCGCCCAGACGAAGGACGCGCTGGGTCCGGCGAAGGTCGTCTCGCGCGGAGATTTCCCCATGGCGGCGGGGCTCGCGAGCAGCGCGGCGGGCTTCGCGGCGCTCGCGGTCGCCGGCCGCGCGGCGGCGGGACTGCCGGCGGATTCGAGGGCGGCGAGCATCCTGGCGCGGCTGGGCAGCGGCTCCGCGTGTCGCAGCGTGGAGGGCGGCTTCTGCGAGTGGCAGCGCGGCGAGCGTCCGGATGGTGACGACAGCTTCGCGGTGCAGCGCTTCGACGCGGCGCACTGGCCGGACCTGCGCATGGTGGTGGCGGTGCTGGACAGGGGCGAGAAGGACGTGAAGTCCCGCGACGGGATGAAGCAGACGGTGGACACCAGCCCGTACTACGCGGCCTGGGTGCGGGACGCGGAAGAGGAAGTGCCGCGCGCCCGCGCGCACATCGCTCGCAGGGACTTGCAGGCGCTGGGTGAATTGTGTGAGCGCAACGCGTGGCGGATGCATTCCACGTCGCTCGCGGCCGACCCTCCGCTCTGCTACCTGAACGCGGCGACGCTGGGCCTCATCCAACACCTGCGCGAGCACCGCAAGAAGGGCATCCCCGTCTGGTTCACGCTGGATGCGGGCCCCAACCCGGTGCTGCTGACGGACGCCGCGCACGAAGTCGCCGCGGAGGCGCTGGCGCGCGCGTGTGGCGCGCTGGACGTGATTCGCTGCGTGCCGGGCGGGGATGCGGTGCTCAAGCAGGAGCACCTGTTCTGATGGAGCGCGCCCTCTCCGCACCGGGCAAGCTGTTCGTCTCCGGCGAGTACGCGGTGCTGTGGGGCGGAGTGGCGCGGGTGGCGGCGGTGGCACCCCGCACCGCGGCCTACGTGCGGCGCCGCGAGGATGCGCGCGTGCATGTCTGCCTGGAGGAGGGCTCCCTGGGCGGCAGCATGACGCCCAAGGGAGTGCGCTGGGAGCGCGAGGTGCCTGCGGGCTTCTCCTTCGTGGCGCGCACGCTGGACGAGGCGCTGCGCGCGCACGGCCGAGCCAGCCAGGGCTTCGACTTCGCGGTGGCCCCCTCCGCCGTGGGCCCCAACGGGCAGAAGCTGGGCATGGGTGGCAGCGCGTGCGCGGCGGTGCTGGCGGCCGAGGGCGCGCGCTACGTGTTGGAGGAGCGCTACGACGCGCTGAAGCTGGCGCTGCTGGCGCACACGCTGGGGCAGGGTGGCAAGGGCAGCGGCGGGGACGTGGCCGCGAGCTTCGCGGGCGGCGTGCTGCGCTACCGGCGCTATGACGTGACGCCCCTGGCCGACGCGAGCAATGGCGGCCGGCTGAGCGCGGCGCTGACGGAGTCGCCCTCGGTGGACGTGTGGCGGCTGCCGGTGCCCCGGGTGGCCATGGCGTATGCCTTCACGGGTGAGAGCGCGTCCACGCGGGTGCTGATTGGCCAGGTGGAAGCGCGGTTGGAGGAGGCAGGGCGTCAGGCCTTCGTCGAGCGCTCCAACGCGGTGGGGCAGGTGATGGAGGACGGCCTCGCGGGCTGGGACTTCCGGGGCTTCTCCGAGGCGGTGAAGGCGCAGCACGAGCTGCTGTTGGAGCTGGGTCCGCTGGAGACGGAAGCCATGCGCCGGGTGCTGTCGATGGCGGCGGCCTATGGCTGCGTGGGCAAGCTGTCCGGCGCGGGGGGCGGGGACGGTTGCATCCTCTTCGCCCCCGACGCGGAGGCCCGCGCGGAGCTGTGCAAGGGCTTGGAGTCGCGCGGCTTCCACACGCTGCTGCTGGAGGCCGAGCAGGGCGTCCGGGGCGAGACGCAGGTGGATGCGCGGCTGCGCGCCTGGGTGGACGCGCGCGTCTGAGTCCAGGTCCAGCGCGGGTGCGCGGGGCTCTTCAGAACATGTGGCCGAAGGTGATGTAGATGCGCTGGCGGCCCGTCTCGGTGGAGCGGGCGTAGTCCATGCGCACCACGGCGGCGCGGCGGGTGAGGCGCAGGCCTCCACCGATGCCCGGATGCCACTCGTGCCACTTGCCGTCCGGCACGCCCGGGTGCCACACGCGCCCCAGGTCCAGGAACATCACCGCGCCCACCTTCATGTTCTTTCCGAACACCTGCATCTGCGCGGCCTGGAAGCGCAGCTCCGTGTTGCTGAACGCCTTGATGTTGCCAGAGAAGCGGTTGCGCTCGATTCCGCGCACGCTGCTCATGCCGCCGATTCCCTCCGACACATTCACGCCGCCGGTGTTGCTCCACTCGAAGAACGGCACGTCGCCGAAGAGCATGTCCAGGGTGAGCCGCTGCGCCAGCGTCAGCCGCGACGACAGTCGCAGATAACGCCGCTCGCTCAACGTGATTCCCACGTACTGGTAGCGGCTGCCCGTGGCCTGCCCGGACACGCGCAGGGCCAGCTCCTCCACGCCGCCCTCCAGCGGATCCGTCTCGTCGTCGCGCGTGTCCCACAGCGCTCCCACGAGGAGCTGGCCGGTGGAGCCGCCTTCGATTCCGATGGGCTGCTGCTGCGTCAGCATGGACTGGTCTTCCGCGCTCACGCTCGTGTTGCGCCACGCGTAGCCCACGTAGGACTGGAGCGGATGCGTGGGGCCGAACGGCCGGCCACGAAGGCGGACCCATGCCCCCGGCGAGCCCTTGTCGAAGGTGAAGCGCTCGTTGTCCAGATCACCCTTGAAGTCCGGCGCCGACAGGTTGCCCGCGCCGAAGAAGGGGCTGCGCAGCTCGCGGCGGTACTCGAGTCCGGCCTCCAGGCGCAGCGGACCGATGAGGCGCGGCCCGTCGTAGCGCAGGTAGTGGCTCTGCACCCCGCGACTGCTGAACAGCACCTGCGCGCCGATGCCATGCGCGTAGGGCGTCTTCCCGGGGCCATACAGGTAGATGCCGCCCACGGCGCCGTAGCTGATGCCGCTGTCCGAGCTGAACGTCATCATCGGCAGCGCGATGATGTCCGCGCCCGAGTCCGTCTTCGCGGGCGGCAATCCCGGCGCCGGCCGAGACGGTGTCTGCACCGGGGCGGCGGCGAGGGTTGCGAGCAGGACGGCGGAGATCAGCATGGGGACCGTGGTGACGCCTCTCTGAGTCGGTTCCATCCCGACTGAAGGACGGCGCTACCTGCCCGCCTGCTTTCCAGGAGAGCTGCCTTCGGCTGAAGGCGGCCGTCCCCCCAAGTGCTCATTTTGCCTGCCGGGGGAGGGGAGGCGTCAACGTGAGTGGTGTCATTACCCCAGCTTCATGGATGTGGGCCCACGGGCTTGCGCGTCGCATTCGCGCGAAAGTTCCGCCGGCAGCGGCGCACCGACGTCGGAACCTCCTGATTGTCCACTTAGACGGAGTACCAAAGGCCCTTCTGGATGAGGCGATTGTCGCCGGGAAGATGCCGTTCTTCTCACGACTCATCCGCTCGGGTTCGTTTCATTTGGATGACGCCTTCTGGGGCGCGCCCACTTCCACGCCCTACTTCCAGGCGGGCCTGCTGTACGGCATGCGCGAATCGAACCTGCCTGCCTACTCCTGGTACGACCGGGAGCTGGGCCGCGAGGTGAAGATGAGCGTGCCCTCGGACGCACTGCTCGTCGATCAACGGCTGCGAGGCGCGGGGCGCGACAGCCTGCTGGACGGCGGTGGCCACGGGTACTTCTCGCTGTTTCGAGCGGGCGCGGACAACGCGTGGAGTATGAGCACGCTGGGCAGCTTCAAGCTGATGTCGCGCTCGTTCTCCTACGAGATGATGGGACTGGCCGCGGGCCGCACGCGGGGCACCTGGGACTTCCTTCGCTCGTTCGGAATGGACACCTGGCACTCAGCGCGCGAGGTGGCCCACTGGGGCCATTCACTCCACGACTGGCGCCACGAGCAGTCCTTCCTGCTCAGCCGCGTGTTCCTCCAGCGCCTGGGCTGGAGCTTCGCGCACACCAAGGCGCTGGTGGACATGGTGCGCGGCGTTCCCGCCATCTACCTCGTCTACGGCAACTACGATGAGGTGGCCCACCGTCGCGGGCCGCGCTCGGAGCTGGCGCTGACGGAGCTGCACCGCGTGGACACGTACCTCGCGGAGCTCTATGCGATGTCGCGCTCGGTGGAGCGGCCATACGACGTCGTCATCCTCTCGGACCACGGCCATGTGGACAGCCTTCCGCTGGAGCAGCGTCAGGGGGTGCGTCTGGAGTCCATGCTCTTGCAGGGTGCGCGTGTCCCGCTGTCCGACGACGTGGCGCGTGGCCTGTGCGAGGGACGTCCGCTCCCGGAGGTGGACACCGTGGCGCGCGAGCCGTTCAAGCCCGTCATCATCGAGTGCGGCAACTTCGCCCATGTCTATCTCTCCGGCGCGCGCGAGCCGCTGGAGGCGCGCACGGTGCTGGCGCGTCACCCGGAAGTCCTGGCGCGCGCCACGCGGAGCGCGGACATCGGCATCGTCGCGATGCGCCGGGGAAACTCCGCGGTGGCGGTGGTGCGCGGGGGCGTGTACGGCCCGGAGGACATCGAGCGAGCGCCCCTGGCTCCCGAGTACAGCCGCCGCGCGGTGGCGGACTTCCTCAAGGGCCTGCCGGCGATGAAGACCGCGGGAGACCTGGTCCTCTTCGGTGAGGCGGTGAAACGAGGTGGCACGGTGGGCTTCGCCTGGGAGTTCGGCTCGCACGGCGGACTGACGCGCACGGAGGCCAACAGCCTGGTGTGCTGGCCCGCCGATGCGCCCGTGGACCTGTCCGGCCTGGGCCACTGCGCGGACCTGCACGAACTGCTCGCGGAGGCCTATCTGGAGCCCGCGCTCAAACTGCGGTGGGTCCAGTGACGCCCGAGCCACCTCGCATCAGGGGCTCGTGGCCCCGACCTTCGGCGCGCGGCGTGAGCCTGCCCAAGGTGCTGCTCGCCGTGGTGGGGCTGGCGCTGTCCGTCGTCCTGCTCTCCACGGCCTTCTTCCGGTGGAACCTTCAAGGCACGGGGCCGCTGCTCGTGCCGCGCTTCCCGCTGGGGGACTTCCTGAGGGATTTGCCCGGCCACCTCGTGTGGCTGCTGCCCTTCGTGCTGCTCCAGGGCTCCATCATCCCGCTGCGCGCGGTGCAGTGGCAGAGCACGCTGCGCAAGCGCGTGCCCTTTCGCGAGCGCTACCACCTGGTCGCCATCGGCGCCTTCGTCCACAACGCGCTGCCGGGGAAGCTGGGCGACATCCTCCGCTCGTTCCTCCTGTCGCGCACCGAGCGCATCCCCTTCCTGCGCTGCCTGGGCACCGTCGGCGTCTGCAAGCTGATGGAGTTCGCCGCGCTGATGTTGCTGGTGACGCTCTCCCTGCTGGGGCCCTTCGGTGCCACGCTCTCCCGCTTCCAGGGGCAGCTCAAGGTGGCGGTGTCCCTGTGCGTGGGGCTCGTCGCCCTCGTCGTGCTGCTGGCCCACTGGTCCGCGCCGCTGGCGAACTGGCTGCACCGTCGACACCGCTTCCCGCGCCTGGAGGGTTTCCTCCACCACGTCAGCGACGGGTTGGGCTCCGCGCGCTCCTTCCGGGGCATGGGCAAGGTGCTCTTCTTCTCGGTGGGTCCGGTGATGGCGTCCGCGCTGGCCTACGGTCTGGCGCTGCACGGCATCGGCATCGAAGGGGGCCTCTTCGCGGGCGCCGTGGTGCTGGGGGCCATCTCCCTGGGGCAGGCGCTCCCGGGTGTCCCGGCTGGCATGGGCATCTACTACTTCGTCACCAGCTGGGCGGCCCGCACCCTGGGAGCCAGCCCCGAGGACGCGGCGGCCTTCGCCACGCTCACCCACCTGGGGACGGTGCTGAGTCAGGCGGGAGTGGGGGCCATCTCCGTCTACGTCCGGAAGATTCGAATCCGCGACTTGCGCAAGGGCGGCAGTCTGGCGCGCGAGGCCGCGAGCCACGTGGCCCACGAGTCCGTGGAGCCGGCGCCACCGTGAGGGCGTGAGCGTGGGGCAATCGCAGCCCTGAAAAGCGAAAAGGGGCCCTGGTTTGAAACCAGGACCCCTTCTCAACTTTGTGCCCAGGAGAGGACTCGAACCTCCATGCCCTTGCAGGCGCTAGACCCTGAATCTAGTGTGTCTACCAATTCCACCACCTGGGCAGGTGGTTCTTCGTCGCGGCGTTGCTGCGATGGGGCGGACATATAGAAGTCCTGCCCCGCGCCGTCAAGAACTACGTAACAACCTCACTTCTTCAGCGGCCATTTCCCCTCGGACTCCAGGGCGCGGCGGATGACGGGGTTCTCGTCCATGAACGCGGTAAGGGACTCCTCGGTGATCTCCACCGTGACGTCCTCCTGGCTGACCTCCGTCTGGCAGCTCAACCGCGAGTACGGACGCACGTCGAACCCCATGTCCAGGCGGTCCGCCTCCGCGTCCGTTTGCTCGCTCAGCGAGTCGAGGCCCTTGCGCACCCAGATGTGACAGGTGGAGCAGCCGCAGACACCGCCACAGCTATGGCCCACCTGGGCACCGCTCTGCTCGGCCGCGTCCAGGAGGATGGTCCCCGGGGGCACGTCCACGCTGACCTCGGCCAGGGGGCTCTTGAAAGTCACCTTGGGCACGTCAGTAGTCCTCCACCGACTGGCCAGCCACCACCTGGGTGATGGCCTGGTTCATCACCCGCTCGATGAAGGGGCGGCACGTCTCGTCCAGTGCGTGCACGGCCTCCTTCAGCTTCAGGTAGTCCTTGCCCTGGGCCGTCTCGCGCACCTTCGCGAGCGCCGCGTCGATGGTGGCCTTCTCGTCGCCCTCCAGCAGCGCACCATGCTCGCGCAACTGCCGGTCCGCTTCGGCCAGCACACGCTCGGCGTCCACGCGCTGCTCGCGCAGCTGACGGGCCTGGATGTCGTCCTCGGCGTACTCGATGGAGTCGAGCAGCATCCGCTCGATCTCCTCTTCGGTGAGGCCGTGGCTCGGCTTGACGGTGATGGACTGCGCCGCGCCGGTGCTCTGCTCCTTCGCGGAGACGGAGAGGATGCCGTCCGCGTCCACCTGGAAGCGCACCTCCACTCGCGCCATGCCCGCCGCCAGCGGAGGGATGCCGGAGAGGGTGAAGCGCGCGAGGCTGCGGTTGTCCTCCACCAGCTCGCGCTCGCCCTGCAGCACGTGCACGTCCAGGCCTGTTTGGCCGTCCTTGAACGTGGTGAACACCTGCGCCGCCGCCGTGGGGATGGTGGAGTTGCGCTGAATCAACTTCTCCGTGATTCCGCCCATCGTCTCCAACCCGAGCGACAGCGGAATCACGTCCAGCAGCAGCACCTCGTCCTGACGGTCCGTGTTGGTGAGCAGGTCCGCCTGCACCGCGGCGCCCAGCGCCACCACCTGGTCCGGGTCGATGTCGCCCAGCGGCTCGCGGCCGAACACCTCCGCCACGAAGCGCCGCACCGCGGGCACGCGCGTGGAGCCTCCGACGAGGATGACGCCGTCCAGCTCCCCAGCCACCACGCCCGCGTCCTTCAGTGCCCGACGGCACACGAGGCCCGTCTTGTTCACCAGCGGCTGAATCCAGGCGTCGAAGTCCGCGCGCTTCACGGTGTGCGACTGGCCGCCCACGGTGACGGTCGCCTCGGGCGCGTCGGTGAGGGCCTCCTTCGCCTCGCGCGAGGCCGCCAGCGTCTGGGCCACGAGGGAAGGGGAGGGCTCGGTGATGCCGAGCGCCTGGAAGACTTGTGACGCAATCGCCCGGTCGAAGTCGTCGCCGCCCAGCGCGGAGTCGCCGCCGGTGGACTTCACCTCGAACACGCCATCCACCAGCTTGAGGATGGAGATGTCGAACGTGCCGCCGCCCAGGTCGTAGACGGCGAAGGTGCCCTGGCTGCCCTTGTCGAGCCCGTAGGCGAGCGCCGCCGCCGTCGGCTCGTTGAGCAGGCGCAGCACTTCCAGACCCGCGAGCCGCCCTGCGTCCTTGGTGGCCTGGCGCTGGGCGTCGTCGAAGTACGCCGGCACGGTGATGACGGCCTGCTCCACCTTCATGGAGAAGTGGGCCTCCGCGCGGCGCTTCAGCGCGCGCAGGATTTCGCCCGAGACCTCGATGGGCGTCACCGGGTTGCCGCCGGCCACGTCGAAGCGCACCACGTTGGCGCCGGGCACGAACTTGTAGTGCGAAAGCTTGCGCGTCTCCGCGTCGTCGGGGCCTCGCCCCATGTAGCGCTTCACGGAGGCGATGGTGTCGGTGGGGTGCTCGCCAGCCAGCGCACGGGCGCGCACGCCCACGAGCACGCCGCCGTCCTTGCCGTAGTGCACGACGGAGGGGAGCAGCAGCGAGTCGCCCTCGTCCACCGGGACGCAGCGGGGCTTGCCCTGCGCCACCGCCGCGACGAGTGAGTGTGTGGTGCCCAGGTCGATGCCCACCGCCTGCCCCTTGGGCTTCAGCGGGTCGTGGATCTGCAGGTAGCCGTTATTGCTCACGACAGACTTTCCTCCTCGAACGCGTCCACCTGCTCGAGGAAGCGCGTGAAGTAGCGCACCCGCCCCAGCGCGTGCGATGCCTTTCTCACCTGGGCCGGCGCTTCCTCCGCTGGCCCCCCACCTTCCAGCGCCCTCAGGACACCGGCCGCCTCGTCGAGCGCCGCCTTGCGCCTTCCCTGCACCTGGCCGCCCATGGCCTGCACGCGGGCGAGGTCCTTCTTCTCCATGGCCCCGTCGAGCGCCTCGCGCAGCTCCATGACCTCCTCGAGGAACTCCAGGGGCATGTCCTTCTGCGCGCCCGCGTCCTCGCGGTCCAGGTCCACCCCGTGCAACTTCAGGAGGTAGAAGGCGCGGCGCACCGGGTCCTTCAGCGTCTTGAAGGCCTCGTTGAGGGCCGTCGTCGCCTCCAGGGCCTTGAGGCGCTCGCGCGCGTCGGCCTGGGCCACGCGGTCTGGATGGAGCTGGAGCGAAAGCTCGCGGTACTGCTTCTCCAGCGCGGGCACGTCCACGTCATAGGCGCGCGGCAGCCCGAAGACGTCGAAGTGGGTCCTCACTCGGTGTGCTCCATGGGGGTGTGGGGCGGACAAACGAAAGGGGCCCGGCGGCTGGCCGGACCCCGCGTGACGGTGTCCCTTCCAGAAGGGAAGGGACGGGGACTGTCCCCACTCAGACGGAGAAGCTCTCTCCGCAGCCGCAAGCGGCCTTGATGTTGGGGTTGTTCAGCTTGAAGCCGGAGGCCATGAGCGTCTGCTCGAACACCAGCTCCGTGCCGATGAGGTACAGGTAGCTCTTCGGATCCACGAAGACGCGCACGCCGTCCCGCTCGAAAATCTTGTCGCGCTCGCGGGACTTCTCGGACCACTCCATGGAGTACTGGAGGCCCGAGCACCCGCCACCCTTCACGGCAAGCCGCAGGCCGGCGTCGGGCGTCTGGCGCTGCTCCAGCAGCTCCTTCAACCGAGCCACCGCGCTGTCCGCCACGACGATGCCCTTGGGGGCGGCCTTGGCCACGGGCGCGGGGCCAGGCACCGGGCTCTGCGTCATCTGCTGGGTTGCCTGGTCGCTCATGGTTTCGCCTCCTGGAGTCGTGAAGTTCGCCGCACCTACAGCCCTTAGGATGCCTGGGCCTTGCGAGCGGCGCGCTTCTTCTTGAAGTCCTCGATGGCCGCCTTGATGGCGTCCTCGGCGAGGACCGAGCAGTGGATCTTCACCGGCGGCAGCGACAGCTCCCGGGCCACGTCCTTGTTGGAGATGGTCATCGCCTGGTCCACCGTCTTGCCCTTCACCCACTCGGTGACGAGCGATGAGGAGGCGATGGCCGACCCGCAACCGAACGTCTTGAATCGCGCGTCCTCGATGAGCCCATCGTCGGAAATCTTGAGCTGAAGGCGCATCACGTCGCCGCACGCGGGAGCCCCCACGAGGCCCGTGCCCACGTTCGGGTCTTCCTTGTCCATCGTCCCGACGTTGCGGGGGTTCTCGTAGTGGTCGATGACCTTGTCGCTGTAAGCCATGCCAACTCCTTCAACGGATGCTTCTCACCAAAGGTTCCGGGGAGCAATGCCCACCGGTCGAGGGGCCATGCGCCCCGCTGATTGCCTGGAAAGACGCGCTAATGCGCCGTCCACTCGATGCTCTTGAGGTCGATGCCTTCCTTGGCCATCTCGTACAGGGGGCTCATGTCGCGCAGCTTGCGGACCTTGTCCACGACCAGGTTGACGACGAAGTCGACCTCCTCTTCGGTGGTGAAGCGGCCCAGGCCGAAGCGGATGGAGCTGTGGGCCAGCTCCTCGTCCACGCCCAGCGCGCGCAGCACGTAGGACGGCTCCAGCGAGGCGGACGTGCACGCGGAGCCTGACGACACCGCGACGTCCTTGATGCCCATCATCAGGGACTCGCCCTCCGCGTGGGCGAAGGAGATGTTGAGGTTGCCCGGCAGCCGGTGCTCCAGCGAGCCGTTGAGCACCGTCATGTCCAGCGCGTCGGTGAGCCCCTTCCGGAGCTTCTCGCGCAGGCGGAGGATGCGGGCGGCTTCGTCGGCCAGCTCCTCGCGGGCCAGCTGCGCCGCGTGGCCGAAGCCGACGATGGCCGCGACGTTGAGCGTTCCGGAGCGCATGCCGCGCTCATGGCCGCCACCGTCGATGAGGGGGGCGATGCGCACGCGCGGCTTGCGGCGCACGTACAGCGCGCCGATGCCCTTGGGGCCGTACATCTTGTGCGAGGTGATGGACGCGAGGTCGACCTTCATCGCCTCCACGTCGAAGGGCACCTTGCCAATGCCCTGCACCGCGTCGCAGTGGAAGAGGACGCCCTTCTTGCGGCACAGCGCCCCAATCTCCGCGATGGGCTGCACCACGCCAATCTCGTTGTTGGCGAACATGATGGAGACGAGCACCGTCTTCGGCGTCATCGCCTCCTCGAGCTTCTCCAGGTTCACCCGGCCGTCCTGCTCCACGTCCAGATACGTCACGCGCGCGCCGCCGGTGGGCATCTCCGCCCACTTCTTGTACGTCGCGTCGTTCTCCACATCATGCTTCGCGGCCAGCTCCGCCACTTCCTCGGGCGACACGTCGCGCTCGGCCAGCTGTCCCAGGCGCAGGAGCTTCAGCTCGTCCAGGCGCTCCTGGCGCACGCGCTCCAGGCGCTTGCAGGTGTCCAGGATGGCCTTGTGCTCGGTCTTCAGGGTGATGATGTGGTCACCCTTCGACTTGTAGTACTCGACGACGCCTTTGATGGCGAGGTTGTCGGACTCGGTGGCGCCGGAGGTGAAGACAATCTCCTGGTCTGTCGCGCCGATGAGCTCGGCCACCTGCTGGCGGGCCTTCTTCACCGCGGCTTCGGCCTTCCAGCCGAACACGTGGTTGCGGCTGGACGCGTTGCCGAAGTCCTCGCGCAGATACGGGAGCATCACTTCCAGCACACGCGGGTCCAGCGGCGTGGTGGCGTGGTTGTCCATGTAGATCGGCAGCTTCAGCATCGCTTCCCACACCTTCCTGAAGGGGCTTACTGCTGCCCCCGCACCCCGGCGCCACCCAGGGGGCGCGCTGCGGCGGGCATACACCGTCACACATGAATGTGGACCGGACTGGTCAATTATAAAATCGGGTGCCCTCGGGTCAAGCGAACATAAGGTGGACGAGAGACCTGCCGGGACTGGCCGAGTGGAGGGGATGTCGGCGGTGGAACGGCTGGGCCAGGGTGGATCACTCCCCGGTGGGCCATCCTGGAGCGGAGTGCCCCGAAATGGCGCGGCACCCGGGCTACTATCGCCTGTAAGCGTCTGAATTCCCGTGGGGTCCGCGCTGGCTGGGGGGCTGCAACCTGGGTGGTCCATCAGGAGGCAGGCATGAGCGCGAACGCGAAGCAGACGGCCCGGTCGAGGGAGCAGCAGGTGGAGTCCACGGAGCCCGGCCGGACGCAACTGGTCCGGGTGGAGGGTGGCTCTGGCGGGGGGATGGAGCGCAACCGCTACTCGGACGGCTGGCGCGCGGGGAAGCCGGCGGAGGATCCGGAGAAGATGAAGCGCTGGGGCCTCATCACCGCGCGGCCCAGCGAGTTCCTCGTCCACATGCGCCGGGGCCGCGTGCGCGATGTCAGCGGTCAGGGCGCCAGCTGCTTCAAGTGGCCCGGAGACTCGGTGGCGATTGTGCCCACCAGCATCCAACGGCTCCAGTTCACCGCGGACCAGGTGACGAGCGAGAAGGTGGGCGTGCAGGTGACGGGCCTCGCGGTGTACCGCATCGCGGATCCGCTGGTGGCCTTCCGCATGCTCAACTTCTCCTTCCCGGAGCGGGCGCAGGAGAAGCTGGCGGAGCTCTTGCGGGAGATGTTCGTGGGCGCGGCGCGGCGCCTCGTCGCCAACCTCTCCGTGGAGGAGTGCCTGTCGCGGCGCAAGGAGGGCATCGCCACGGAGCTGATGCGTGAAATCGCGCCGGTGCTCTCGGGGAAGGGGCGCCTGGAAGACTCGGTGGACGCGGGCTGGGGCGTGCTGCTGGACACGATTGAAATCCAGGACGTGCGCGTCCTGTCGTCCACCGTCTTCGAGAACATGCAGGCGCGCTTCCGCCGCGAGCAGGAGCGGCAGGCGCGCGAGGCGGAGCTGGCCAAGGAGCGCTTCGTCCACCGCGAGGAGACCGAGGCCGAGCGACAGCTGAACCTCCAGCGCCTGGAGGCCGAAGACGAGGTCCGCCAGCGCAAGCAGACCGCGGACGAGCAATCCCAGTTGGAGACGCTGGCCGTGGCCGCGCGCGTGGCCGAGGCGAAGCTGGCCCAGGAGCGCACGCTGAAGCAGGAGCAGGTCACGGTGGAGCGCGAGGTGGCGCTCACCAAGCTGGCCGCCGAGCAGGAGGTCCGTCAGAAGAAGCAGGTCTCCGACGAGCAGGCCAAGCTGGAGACGCTCAACGCCGAGGCGCGGCTGTCGGAGGCGAAGATTGTCTCCGAGCGCGCGCTGGCGACGAGCCGCGCGCAGGTGGACATGGAGAAGCTGGCGCGCGAGCAGGAAATCGAGGTGACGCGCGCGCGCATCGCCCTGGAGAAGCTCAAGCAAGAGCAGGACGCGGACGTGGGCCGCGCGAAGCTGGAGCTGGAGAAGCAGAAGCTGGCGCAGGAGGCCGAGGCCGCGCAGGCGAAATTCGAACTGGTGCGCCTGCAGCGCGAGCAGGAGGCGGAGCACGCCCGGGCGCAGATGGAGCTGGACCGCCTTCGCCGTGAGGAGGACCAGGCGACGGCCCGCGCTCAGATGGAGCTGGAGCGTCTGCGCCGCGAGCAGGAGCAGACAGCGGCGCGTCACGAGGGCCAGCTGGCCGAGCAGATTCAAGAAGTGGAGAAGCTCAAGGCCCAGCTCCAGGTGGTGCTGTCCCGGCGCTCCATCGCCGAGGCGGAGGTGTCCATCGCGGAGTTGGAGGTGCGCCGGGAGAACGCGCGGCAGGAGCTGGAGCTGGCTCGGGCCCGCGCGATGCGCGACATCGAGAACACCATCAGTCCGGAGGTCATCCAGATGACGCTCGCGCAGCAGTTGCCTCAGGTGGCGGCGGCCTTCCAGCAGAAGATGGGTGAAGTCCACGTCACGGCGGTGGATGGAGCAAATCCCTTTGGTTACATCGCCGCGGCGGTGGAGGGGGTCATGGGGCTGGCGCGCTCCGCGGGCTTGAAGGTGCCTGTCTCCTCGCTTACCCCCACGGCGCAGTAGCCCGCTGACCGGGGCCTGCGTATACAAGGCAGGCCCCTTTGGGGAAGACGGAGTGAAGCGCGCATGAATGCCAAGAAGCTGGGATTGATGGCCTTGCTGGCCGGCGTGGCGGTGGCCGTGGTGCCCTGGCTGTTGCCCACCGGGCCCAGCACGGAGCTCGACGCGGCGCGTTTCCTCGAATCCGGCAACCTCTTCGTGGGCGCCGCCATCGTCTTCGGCGGTGGTCTGCTCACCGCGCTGACGCCCTGCGTCTACCCGCTCATCCCGATTACGGTGTCCGTCTTCGGGGCCCGCAAGGCGGAGAGCCGGGGCAAGGCGCTCCTGCTCACCACGTCCTACATCGTCGGCATGGGGGTGGTGTTCAGCGCGCTGGGCATCCTCGCGGCGAAGACGGGGCAGGCCTTCGGCTCGATGTTGGGGCACCCGGCGGTGGTGACGGGGCTGGCGGTGTTCCTGTTGCTGCTCGCCTCGTCCATGTTCGGCGCCTTCGAGCTGGCGCTGCCGTCGAGCCTCCAGACGCGGCTGAACTCCGTGGGTGGCGCGGGTGTGGCGGGCGCGTTCCTGATGGGCAGCGTGTCCGGGTTCCTCGCGGCGCCGTGCACGGGGCCGGTGCTGACGGGCCTGTTGGCCTTCGTGGCGAAGACGGCGAACACGACGCTGGGCGCCTCGCTGCTGTTCATCTACGCGCTGGGCATCGGCGTTCCGTTCTTCATCCTCGGCGTGTCCACGGTGCGCCTGCCCAAGAGCGGCGTGTGGATGGAGTGGGTGAAGAGCGTGCTGGGCATCGTCCTCGTCGCGCTGGCCTTCAGCTACCTGAAGGACGCGTCTCCGTGGGCGCGCGGTGTGGTGAAGCTGCTGGGCGCGGAGCTGGGCCGGGTGCCGGGCGCGGTGGTGGCCTCGGTGCTGGCGGTGGTGGGCGTGCTGGTGGGCGCGGTGCACCGCTCCTTCAAGGAGGGCGCGCGGGAGTTCTCGTTCAAGGCGTTCGGCGTGGCGCTGGTGGTGGTGGCGCTGGTGATTCGCGGTGGCGCGCTGGATGCGGGCCCGGTGGGCGAGCTGTGGGTGCGCCTGGGCGTGGCCGAGCCGCCGCGCGCGCCGTCGTGGCAGTGGCACCACGTGATGCCCGCCAAGCAGGCGACATTCTCCGCGGATGCGTTCGAGAAGGTGCTGGCCCAGGCGAAGACGGAAGGGCGCCCGGTGCTCATCGACTTCTTCGCGGACTGGTGCGCGGCCTGCAAGGAGCTGGACCGCGAGACGTATCCGGCGCCCGAGGTCATCTCGCAGTCGTCGGAAGGGCAGTTCCTCAACATCAAGATTGACGCGACGAACAGCGAAGACGCGCTCGACGCGCTGATGGAGCGCTTCGGTGTCGAGGGCCTGCCGACGGTGGCCTTCGTGGCGCCGGACGGCAAGGTGCTCACGCGCCCGCGCATCACCGGCTTCCTGGAGCCCACGCCGTTCGCCGCGGAGATGCGCAAGGCGCGCTGCACCGACGGCGCGTCCTGCTGAGCGGCGTTCAGTCCCCGTCGTCCTCGTCGCACAAGGGGCCTGGCCCTCGCCCCCTGCTCGCGAGCACGCGGTCGATCATCAGCTCATGCAGCGCGTAGAGAGGCCTTGCCACGTCCTCGCCTTCCAGGTGCGCGAACGCGCCGGCGATGGCCTCCAGCGTGGACATGCCATCCGGATGCGGAGGCCTGCGCAGCCTGCGTGAATCCGGGGGCGGTGGAGCCAGCATCAAACTCGGCAGCCGGCGCAGCGCGGGCACCCGCTGCACCATGCGCTTCGCCTGACCCCAGCTCCCGTCCAGGACGATGAGTCGCTTCGGGAGCGCGGCATCTGGCGCGGGCGCCTGCTGCGTCGTGGGGAACAAGAGCCAGGTGGCGCCGTCGTCCTCGAGCGTCGACACATCGAAGCGCTCGGCCGGCGAGCCATACGAGACGATGCGACACCGAGGCATCGCGAGCGCGGCCATGCGCGCCGTGTTCGTCGACTTCAGCGTCTCCTTGTGGTGACGGATGATGAGCAGCTCGGTGCGCGTGGAGACGACGGGCAGTTCGGCGCACAGGCACAACAGGGTGGGCAGAAAACAGCGCGGACAGCGACCCGCGAGGTCCTCCGGAGTTCGAGACCTCATTTCCCCTGACGGTATCGCTCCATCAGCACGCGCGCCTCACGAAGCTTCTCCTCGACGTAGCGGTCGTCCGCGTCAGGCTCGTAGTCCGCGTCCGGCACGTCGAGCTGGAAGATGGCCGACAGGAGGATGGGCGCGACCTCCAACCACTCGGCCGTGCGGTTGAGCGCCGCCTGACGCCGGCCCGCGAAGGTCTCCGGCCCGTCCTCTGGCCCACAGCGGCAGATGCGCGCCGAGTCACCCGACACGTCCACGTAGAGGCCCAGCACCTCCGCGTCGACCTCGGCCGCGAGCGCGCACGTCGCCTCGCTCACGTACGCGGCCATGGCCTGGGCCGCGGAGCGCTCGGTGAGGGAGCGCACCAGATACACCTGCCAACCCGCTTCGGTGAGCGCGCCCGACTCCTGGATGGGCGTCAGCTCCGCGGGGGGCGCCTGGATGCGTGACAGCAATCGCCGCACGGGTGCCTCCAGCCGCTCCAGTCGCGCGTTGGACGCGGGACAGAAGAAGAGGACGCGATACTCACGGCTGTCTGCTGCGGTTTCCATGGGCATACGGCGTCGCCAAGGCGCTGCACTGCAAGCAAGAGCTTCGTTGACCCAAGAGGACCAAAGGATTCCCCGACCTTGCAAGTGGGGAGTTCAGTGGAGGGTTCATGGCGTGGCGGACGGGAGGGACACGACGGCCACGGCCGCCCTCCGCTCGGAGGCGACCCAGACCCCCGCCGCCAACACCAGCAGTCCGCCCGCCACCCCTACAGGGGTGAGAGCTTCCGCGAAGACGGCCCATCCCACCAGGGAGGCCGTGAGAGGCTCCAGGTACGTCAGGGCCCCCGCCGCCGCCGTGGGCACATGTCGCAGCCCGGCATTGAAGAGGAAGGTCCCCATCAGTCCGCACACCGCGCCCCCGGCCAGCACCTGGAGCGTGGCCCCATCCATCGCCGAGGGCAAGGCGTCCCTCCCGGCGATGAGCAACAGCACCCCCACGGACACCGGCGCATGGAGCGACGCGACCGCCAGGGGAGAATATGCCCGTGTCGCCGCTTTCGTCCCCAGGACGATGGCCGCGTAGAACAGGGCGCTTCCCGCGCCCAGCGCCGCCGTCATCCCCACGCCACCCGTCCCATCCGGCCGGCCGATGAGCAGCACCAGCCCCAGCAGCGTCACCGGCGCGGCGACCAGGGCCCGGACGGACCTCCGCTCGCCCAGCACCCAGGGGGCCACGAGCGCCAGGAGCAGGGGCGCCAGGTAGTGCGTGAGCACCGCCACCGAGACGGGTCCGCGCTTCATGGCGGCGAAGAAGAGGCTGATGTTGGCCGCGTCCGCCAGGCCCACGACGAGCAGGGCCCCCGTCGCGCGCCTGTCACGCCAGGGAGCGCCGCGCAGGAGGAAGGGCACGGGCAGCGACATGGCGATGAGGGCCAGGAGCGCGTTCTGGGCCCAGGACAGGCCCGCGGGCCGGAGGAAGAGGGACCAACACCCCCAGAGGGTGGCCCCGGCCGCGACCATGGCGAAGTGCCGCACTGCTCATGACTCCTGGTGACGCCGAATCGCCCGGAGGCGCCGACGGGGCGCGCAGCCTAGGAACATCTGCCACACTCCGTCCATGGGGCCCCTGTTCGCCTACAGCCTCGTGCCCGTCCTCTCGGTGTCGCTCCTCTTGTGTTTCACCGCCGCCTTTCGCGGCCGGGACGCACGGGGGCTGACGCTGTACTGCCTGGCCACCGCCGTCTGGAGCGGCTCGCTGCTCTTGATATGCGTGCCCCGGTACGCGTGGCTGGGAGAGCGCTTCGCCGCCAGCGGGGCCTTCACCGCCGCCGCGTACCTCCATGTCGCGTACGACGTCACCCGGCAGCGCTCCTACCGACAGGTGGCGCTGGCCTACGCCGTGGCGGTGGTCGTCACCGGAGTGGGCGCGCTCTTCCCGGATGCGCTGTACGGACCGCTGGCGATGAAGCGAGGACCGCTGTTCTGGCCCGTCATCGCGCTGTCGGTCTCCGCGGCGTTGGTGCCGCTGCTGCACCTGGCCCGCTCCTATCCTCACGAGACGCCGGAGCGCCGGCCGCTGTTGCGCAGCCTGGGCATCGTCGGCGCGCTGGCGTACTCAGGCGGTCTGGGCACGGCGCTGCTGCTGTCGGGGGGCTACGCGCTGCCCTTCGGGATGTACGGCGTGCTGGCCTCGCTGCTGGTGCTGGTGCACGTCGTCAACTCCCACCAGCCTCCAGGGGAGCGGCGGCTGCTGGAGCGCAGCCTCGTGTACTCGGCGATGGCGGCGGTGTTGTCGGCGGGCTTCCTCTTCGGGGTGCTGACGCTGATGGCGGGCAGCGGGCAGCCCTTCCTGCTCGAGTACCGGGTGGGCGCCTTCTTCCTGCTGGCGCTGGCGGCGCTCGCCTTCGAGCCCCTGCGTCAGGGCCTTCAGGAGTGGCTGGGCCGTCGACTGCTCAAGGGCCGCGCCACCGGCACCGAGCTGGTGGCGGCGCTGGCCGAGCAGGAGGCCCGCGCGGACCAGGCGGCGCGATTGGCGGAGCTGGGGCAGTTCACCTCCGCGGTGGCCCACGAGGTGCGAAACCCGCTGGGCGTGCTCGCCGCGCACCTGAAGCTCCTGGAACGCCAGGGCGTGGACGCGGACGCCGTCGCCGCCATGCGCGAGCAGATATCCCGCGCCGGGCACTTCGTGGACGAGCTGCTGCGCTACGGCCGGCCCCGACCGCTGGAGCTGCGCCGCGTGGACATGCTGGCCACCGTGGCGCTGGCGTACTCCACCGCGCGACAGGGATTGGGTGCGCTGGCGCCGGATGTCTCATTCGAACTTCCAGACGGCGAGCCTTTCGAGCTGGAGGCGGACCAGTCCCAGCTCTCGCAAGTGTTTGTCATTGTCCTGGAGAATGCCTTGCTCGCGCTGCGCGACACGCCCGCTCCTGTCTTGCGTGTGCGCTGTGAGCGCGTCGATGCGAGTCTCCAAATCTTCGTGGAGGACAACGGCCCCGGCATCCCCCCGGAGCTGCTCCCCCGGCTGTTCCAACCCTTCGTCACGGGGCGGCGTCGCGAGGGACCCCGGCCAGGAACAGGTCTGGGATTGGCGATTGCCCGGGGAATCCTGGAACGTCACGGAGCTTCGGTGCGGGCCAGCCGCTCCGAGTCCCTGGGGGGCGCGAGCTTCGTGTTGACGCTTCCACAATCGCAGCCTGTACCCCTATCCGCCGCCGCCTCCTGAAGTCATACTGTCGATATGTAGACAGTTTGCCTCCTGGGTTTGCGGATGTCGCGGGAGTGCCGTGGCTGTGAGGAAAAGAGGTTGTCGGCAACAAAGCAGACCTGCCGCGTTCTCTGGTGAAAGGGAAGGAGGCGGCCATGAGGGCAAGGCCAGGATTGAGGGTGGTGGAGCCTCCGTCTGGGGCGCCGGGGACGGATTTCGAGGTCTTCGCTCGCCAGTTCCAACCCGTATTGTTTGCCATTCTCAGGAAGTACTGTGTGGGTATCGAGCACGAGGTCGAGGACCTGGTGCACGATGTGTTGTTGCGAGCGCTGCTCCAGTGGGAGCACCTCCGGCATTGGGAGTCATACAAGCAGCGCTTCTGGTTGGGGCGGGTCGCCGAGAACTGCTTCCTGGACCGGTGCCGTCGCCGCAAGAGCGAGGCGGACCGGCTGCGCAACCTGCTCGAGCTGCATGAAGAGGCCGAGGACTTCGACGAAGCCGCGCAGGACGAGTTGTGGTGTCACGTCGGTGAAGACGACGTGAAGCGGGCGCTGACCTTTCTCAGTCCCAGACTCCGTTTGACCTTCGAGCTGTACCTCCAAGGGATGTCCTATGCACGCATCGCTCGTGAGACTGGCGTATCGCCGGGGACGGTGGGCGCGCGCCTGCATCACGCCCGGTTGGAGCTACGAGAGCTGCTGCGCGAGACGGCCGAGCGTCGACGCCGGGAGCGGCGGCGATGAGCGCCGACTGCAAGGACCTGCCTCGCTTTCTCGACGGACAGATGAGCGCGGAGGCGCAGTGCGGGTTCCGTCAGCACCTGGGCGGGTGTGAGCGCTGCGAGGCGCGCTTCCGCGAGACGCTGCAACTGGAGCTGCTGGCGCACCGGGCGCTGCCCTCGCTCGCGCCGCCCATGGCACCGCCGTCCGCGTCCAGGGAGCGCAAGCGCTGGTGGCCCCGGCGGGGGCAGGTCGGCTCCGGGTTCAGGGTGCTCGTCGCCTGTTTCGCGATGTTGTTGATATCTCCCAGCGCCAGCCACTGGAACGGTGACGACGTGGCCTGGCTGGTGAAGGACGGCCCGCGCACGCTGGAGGCGCGGGTGACGTATCGCGCCGTGGATGCGCGTCATCAGCCCTATGTCCCGGACCGGGGTGGAGGCTGGGAGCGCCCCGCCGTCCCGTCGCTGCCGCTCCATGAGCTGTCTCGAATGGAGGCGCGGGGAGACCTGCATGGCATCGCCACGGCGTACCTGCTTCATGGCGCGCCCCGTCAGGCGCTGGCCTTCCTGAAGCGCCTGCCTCCCTCGGTGGACAGGGACTGTGACCTGGCGCTCCTGTCGCTGGAGCAGGCTCGGCAGGATGGGCCACTCGACACCCGGCATGCGCACCTGGAAGAGGCGCTGGAGCTGCTGTCGGAGGTGTTGCGCGTCGCGCCACGACATCCCCAGGCCCTATGGAACCGGGCGCTGACGCTGGCGGAGCTCGGGCTGACGCTCCAGGCGGCGGACTCGTTCGGTGAGGTCGCGAAGCTGGGAGAGCCGGGGTGGAGCGAGGAGGCCGCGGACCGGGAGCGCGCCCTGCGCGAGTCCACGCTCTCCCGCGGGCGGGCCTGGAAGGACGCCTTCGCGGCGACGCGGGACTTGCTCACGGATGCGTCAGCACCGCTGCCCGTGGCGGCGGTGAGGGACCATCCGGGCATCCTCCGGCTCGCCTTCTACGACGCGGTGCGCGCGGCGCCTCGGCGACAGGACGTGCTGCGGTTGCTCCCGCTGGCCCGGGCACTGGACGAGCGCTACGGGGGGAGCGTCCTCCAGACGTGGCTGGCTCGCGTGGCGGAGCGGGACTTCACGCGAAGGGGCCCCTTCGCGCGGAGGTATGCGCAGCTCGTGCTGGGGACGCTGTCGCCCTCGGGCGAGGTGATGGAGGAGCTGCGCCGCTCGGGGGAGGATGACCTCTACCTGGGCGCGCTCGTGCTCGCGGGCTTCGCGCGACAGCCGGTGGATTCAGCGGCGCTGGTGCGATTGGCACGGGCCTCCGAGGACCCGTGGATGCGGGTACTCGGAGAGCTGGAGCTGGCGCGCGCGGACCAACGGGAGGGCCGCTGGTGGAACGCCGAGCAACGACTGGTGGAGGCGTTGGACTCATGCCAGAAGCAGGGCCTGGTGTATCGCTGCCTGGGACTGGAGCAGGCGCTCACGGACCTGTACCTGGAGCTGCACCGACCCGCGGAGGCCTTCCAACACGCATGGAATGGCTGGAGCCGCGCGCAGGAGGCCCGCGAGTGGCGCTACGAGCAGGTGTTCCTCCAGGAACTGGCGGATGTGGCGCGCTACCAGCACTCCTTCACCAGTGCCCGGGCCTATCTCGAGGAGTCGCTGGTCCGCATGCCGGAGGACTGCGCGCAGCGCACGCATATGCACAGCAACGTGGCCTTGCTGGAGTGGCAGCGGTTCCGCCCGGAGGCGGCGCGCGAGTCACTGGAGCGGGCGCTGGAGTGTGAGCGCCCCCTGGGGATGACGGGCGCGCGGGTGTTGTCGGAGCTGGCCCGCTTCCAGCCCCGGCCGCATGACGGACATTGGTTGCGCCGCGCCCTGGCGGACCTGCGACAGTCGGATGTCTCCCCGGGCCGCGAGGCGCTGCTGCTCGTCTTCGAGGGCCAGTTCGCGTTGGAGCAGTCGCGTGACACGGGGCAGGCGCTGCTCTGGCGAGGCGTGTCGATGGCGGAGCACCTGCCGGACAGCGTCGATGCGCGCAAGGCCCTGGCCTTCGGCTACTCCGCTCTGCTGTCCGAGGCGGGGCGTGCCGGGGCATGGAACGAGGCCCTGTCGTTGATGGCGCGCGAGCTGCGCGTCGAGCCCGTTCCCACGAGCTGTCTCCTGGCGGTGTCGCTCCAGCACGAGCGCACCATGGTGCTCGCGCGTGGACCCGATGGCGAGCTGAAGGGGGCGTATTCCACGGGTCGACGGGAGCCGCTGCGCGACGTTGCCTCGGGGCTGGTGCCCCAAGAACTCTTGAAGGAGTTGACGGGCTGCGAGCACGTGGATGTGTTGACCCGTCCGCCCGTGCACGGGCTCACCGGGTTGCTACCGGACACGCTGGCGTGGAGCTATCGCGTGGGACGCGGTGGGCGCCCCACGCCAGTTCAGGATGGGGGCTCCAGGCATCTGGTCGTCACGGAAGTCGCGAGCCCGCCCGCGTTGAGATTGCCGAAGCTGGGGGCACTGACCGCGCCGCGCGTACCGGACCCGTGGCGCGTGGAGCTCCGGGGTGGGGAGGCCACGCTGTCGCGCGTATCGCGAGAGATGGCGGACGCGTCCGAGATTGAACTCCACACCCATGGGCTGTTCAGCGCCTCCATGTCGGATGCCTCGATGGTGGTGCTCGCGCCGGATGCGGATGGTGACTACGCACTGACGGCCGACATGGTCCGTCAGACGCGCTTGAAGCATGCGCCGCTGGTGCTGCTGGCCACGTGTGGCGCGGCGAGGACGGCGCCATTTCCGCACGAGTCCTACAGCCTGCCCGTGGCCTTCATCTCCGCGGGCGCGAGCGCGGTGCTGGCCGCCTCCGTGGAGATTCCCGACTCGGCGGGGGCCTTCTTCGAGAAGGTGCGTGAGCGCATCCGCGCGGGCACGCGCCCGTCCGTGGCGCTGAGGGATGCGCGCGCTCTCTGGCTGCGCGAGCACCCCGATGACGCACGGTGGCTGTCCCACGTCCTCCTCTTCGAGTGAGCGCCTGTCCAGGCGCGCCTCGAGGGTTGTGACGTTGGAGGTTTCCGGCAACAAGCAGGACGTCGTGCGTTCTATGGCTTGAGGGCCGCCGGTGCCCCGCATCCTGCGGGAGTGAGGACGGTGGCCCCCAGGAGCCGTGCGACATGACGAGCTGCATGAGCGAAGCGAAGCCGGCGGAGGAGACCCCTGCCCTGCAAGGGCCCGCGGTGAGCGGGGCGGTTCCGAAGAAGGCGCCCGTGGTGGAATCCGACGCGCCGGCAGACGCCGCCGTCCCCCCGCCGGAGTCGGCGCGTCCGGATGTGAGAGACCCTCCGCCCACCGGTCCCCCGGGCTGAGCGAGTCACTCGCGACAGCGCGAGGTCCTGGCCGACGCTCCGTCCGTGGGACCTCCAGCCGGGTGTTGGAAGCGGCGGACGTGGCGTCCTCCAGGTGGCGGGTCGACTCCATCCTGGGGGCTGCAACGGTGTCGGGGAGGCGGCGGAAACCGGCGTGGTTGCGTCGGTTTCCGGACGGCGACCCAAGGATTCCGGGTGGCTGCGTTTCGAGTGGGCGTGGAAGGAGGGCGAGGGGTCGATGAGGGACCATCGCAATGCCTCGGTGAAGCGATTCACCGTGGCCTACAGTGCCGCCGTGGCACACGAAGGCTTTGAAGAGTTCGCTCAGCGCGTCAGGCCCATGCTCGTGGCATTGGCGAGGCGTCTGTGCGGCCAGGGTGGTATCGACCCGGAAGACCTGGCGCAGGAAGCGCTTGTCCGGGCGCTCGTCCACCATGCCACCTTGTCCGCGCAGCCAGAGCCCGTGTACCGGGCGTGGTTGTGCCGGGCGCTCACCAATCACTTCCTGGACCAGTGCCGCAAGCGCAGGACGGAGCTGCTGGAGCAGGAGCGCCGGGACATCCGGCTCGTGCGCGAGGACGTGGAGTCTCCCGACGCCAGGACGGGAGAGATGTGGGAGCGCATCACCGACGCGGACCTGGTCCAGGCCATCTCCCGGCTGCCCAATCCGCGCGTGCGTGAGGCGTTCGAGCTGCACGCCACGGGATTGCGCTACCGGGCCATCGCCCAGCGCATGGGGGTTCCCGAGGGCACCGTGGGGAGCTGGCTGTTCCAGGCGCGCAAGGAGCTGCGCGAGCTGCTGATGCCGCTGACGGACGGCGGAGGGCTGGTATGAGCCCTCCGTGTCATCGGTTGTATCTGTTCCTGGATGGCGAGTTGCCCCCGGTCGACGAGGAGAACTTCCGCCACCACCTGGCCCGCTGCGCGATGTGCGCTTCCGGGTTGCATGAGGCGATGCAGTTGGAGCTGCTCGGCTTCCAGGCGCTCCATCCGGAGGGGGATCCTCTCGAAGATGAGGTGGAGGAGGAGGCGCCGCGCCATGAGTCGCCTCCGTCGTGGCCCGCGCCGCCCTGGCCGAAGCCCGTGTGGCACCAGCGGCTGCGCGCGGTGTTGCCGGCGGGCTGGTGGGCCGCGG
This sequence comes from Myxococcus sp. AM011, assembly GCF_013372595.1. NCBI lineage: Bacteria > Pseudomonadati > Myxococcota > Myxococcia > Myxococcales > Myxococcaceae > Myxococcus > Myxococcus sp. AM011. Next base: position 3,274 of record NZ_JABXEM010000090.1, on the reverse strand, counting down.
GCGCGGTGGCGCTGGCGGCGGGGCTCCTGGTGCTGGTGCTGGCCGTGCCGCGCGCCCGGGACACGCCGCCAGAGGTGTGGACCGCGCATCCGGCGCAGCGCGCGCTGGAGGCCCGGGTCGCCTATGCGCGGGCGGACGGGTATCGGCACTACGTACCGATGCGCGCCGGGCCCGAGACTCCCGTGGTGACGACGCCCCTGCCGCTGCGCGAGCTGGCGGAGCTGGAGGACCGGGGAGATTTGCACGGCATCGCCGCCGCGTACCTGGTGCGACGGGACGTGCGGCAGGCGGCGGACTTCCTGCGGAGGACTCCCGCCTCACTGGACCGTGACAGCGACCTGGCGGTCATCGCGCTGGAGCAGGGCCGCCGCGAGGACGCGCTGGAGTTGTTGGAGGCCGTGCTGCGCAAGTCGCCGGACCATCCGCAGGCGCTGTGGAACCGGGCGCTGGTGCTGCGGGAGATGGGGCTGACGCTCCAGGCGGCGGAGGCCTTCGATGTGGTGGCGAAGCAGGGCGAGGCCGGGTGGAGCGAGGAGGCCCGGGTGCGCTCCCAGGCGCTGCGCAGCGAGACGCTCCTTCGCTCGCGGGACTTCCACGACGCGCGGGCGGCGGCGCAGAACCTGGCCACGCTGGAGGGCGCGCGGCTTCCCTTGGACGAGGCCCGCCGCTTCCCGGGCGTGGTGCGGCTGGCCTTCTATGACGCCCTGAGGGCCGCGCCCACGCGGGATGCGGCGCTGCGACTGCTGCCGCTCGCGGCGGTGCTGGACGAGGTGCAGGGCGGCGCCACGCTGCGAGACACCGTGCACGCCGTCGCGCGCGCGGACTTCCAGCGACGCGGTCCGCTGGCGCGCGAGTACGTGCGGCTCTTGCGCGGCGAGCACCCCACGCCAGAGGTCTATCTGGAGACGCTGCGGCGCTCCGGCGAGGAGGACCTGTACCTGGGCGCGCTCGTGTCGCGTGACGCCGTGGCGAGCCACGTGGATGATTTCGTGCGCATCGCCCGGGCGGGAGGAGACCCCTGGTTGGTGTTGCTGGCCGAGCGCGAGCTGTCCGTGCGCGAGGAGCGCGAGGGGCAGTGGTGGAAGGCGGAGCAGCGGCTGCGCGCGGCGCTGGCGTCGTGTTCGGGGCGGGGTCTGGCCTATCGGTGCGCCACGCTGCGACGACGGCTGGCGGACCTCTTCGTGCGCCTGCACCGTCCGGCCGACGCGCTGGAGGAGGCCCGTGAAGGCTGGCGCCTGACGCGAGAGCTGGGCGAGTGGAACCTGGAGCAGCAGTTCCTCCAGGAGATGGCGCAGATCGCCCGCTATCGCCACAGCACGGCGAGCGCGAGGGCCTTCCTGCGCGAGTCGCTGTCCCGCATTCCCGATGACTGCGAGCAGCGCACGTACGCGCACCGCAACCTCGCCACGGTGGCCTGGTCCGACTTCCGTCCGGTCGAGGCCCGCGAGGAACTGGAGCAGGCCACCCGCTGCGGACGGCCCCTGGGCATGTCGGGCGCGTGGGTGCTCTCGTATCTGGCCCGCCACGGCGCGGAGGTCCGCGACGAGGATCTGCTGCGGCGCACGCTCGACGAACTGCGGCGCGGCTCGCGCACGGCGGGAGAGCTGGCGATGCTGACCTTCCTGGAAGGGCAGTTCATGCTGGAGCGCGAGCGCGCGTCGGGCCGGGAGCTGCTTCATGGCGCCATCGACGCGGCGGAGTCGCTCCCTCGGGACGTGGACGCTCGCAAGGCGCGAGGCTTCGCGTACGGCGTGCTGGTGAGCGACGCGGGCCGCTCGGGTGTCCAGGAGCAGGTGCTGGAGCTGATGGGACAGGCGCTGCGCGTGCCCGCTCCGGAGCGCTGTGTGCTGGCGGTGTCCGTGGACCACGAGCGCACGGTGGTGACAGTGCGCGACGCGGAGGGGGCGCTGGCGGGGGTCTATGACGACAAGCGCTCCACGCCCCTGCATGGGACGGCGGAGGGCCTGGTTCCGCCGCGCCTGGTGGCGGCGCTCCGGGGCTGTGAGCACGTGGACGTGCTGGCCCTGCCGCCCGTGCATGGCCTGCCCGGATTGCTCCCCGCGGACCTGGCGTGGAGCTATCGCGTGGGCCGGAGTGGGCCCGCTCCCGAGGCGCACGGCCCTGTCGGGCACCACCTGGTCGTCACGGGGGTGGAGGCGCCGCAGGCGCTCGGGCTGGAGAAGCTCTCTCCCCTGGAGGGCCCCCGCGTGCCGGACCCGCTGCGCGTGGAGCTGCGCGGCGCGGGAGCCACCCCGTCGCGCGTGCTGCGGGAGATGGCCCAGGCGCGCGAGATTGAAATCCACACGCACGGCCTCTTCAGCCCGGAGCTGTCAGACGCCTCGTTGCTGGTGCTCGCTCCGGAAGAGGACGGGCGGTACGCACTCGCGGCGGCCCAGGTGCGGGAGCAGCCGCTGCTTGGCGCGCCCCTCGTCCTGCTCGCGGCGTGTGGGGCCGCTCGCGCCGCGCCGTTCCTGCATGAGCCCGTGAGCCTTCCGGTGGCCTTCATCGAGGCGGGGGCACGCACGGTGCTCGCTTCCACCGGTGACATCCCCGACACCGCGGGGCGCTTCTTCGAGTCCGTGCGCGAGCGCATCCGCGCGGGGGCCCCGGCCTCCCGGGCTCTGCGTGATGAGCGCCTGGCGTGGCTTGCCCGCGAGCCGGCCGCGACGTGGCCCGCCCAGGTCCTCCTGTTCGAGTGACGTGGCGCAAGCGCCTTCAAGGATTCCGACCCCCTGCGTTCTGAAGGTGACGCTTGCGTCCACGCGACGGCGCGTCGTGCCTTGAAACGTCGAACAGGGGGGGGATTCACACATGAGGAACTCAAGCTCGGGGAAGCCCGGTACGGACATCATCGCCCAGGAGATTCCGGACCCACCGCCGGAGCGGGACAGGGGCCTGCGCGCCCCCGGGGAGGAAGCCACGCCCGTCTTCTCGGCGAAGCTCTCCATCCCCCCGCCTCCTCCGGCGGAGTCGTCAACCGTGAGCGACGAGCGCTGAAACAAGTAACAGCCGTTTCATGGCTCTCCTGAATTACGAGAGAGTTGCATGTTTTTCGGGGCGTTTCCGGGAGGAGGCGCCCTGAATTTTTTTGAACAAGGAGGCTCAAGGAAAAAGGCTCGAAACGTATTTCAGAAGGAAGAGGGCGGCGACGGGGGAGTACGGCTGCTTCGACTGCATCGCGACAGGGGGGAGTGATGTTCCGGAGTGACGCGCGGGGCCATGGGGACTCCCATGGGATGTGGGCACCGGAGGATGGGCGTGGTTCGGGTGGGGG